>NZ_JBHVDX010000297.1:0-10035 GCF_042802555.1 Streptomyces sp. NPDC057474
GTGTCGGTCGCGGCGGTGAACGGTCCGCGGTCGGTGGTGATCGCCGGTGTTGAGGCGGCCGTGAGCGAGGTTGCCGAGAAGCTGAGGGCGCAGGGCCGGCGCACGTCCCGTCTGCGGGTCTCCCACGCCTTCCACTCGCCGCTGATGGAGCCGATGCTGGCGCGGTTCCGCGAGGTGGCGGAGCGGATCACGTACGGAACGCCCGCCATCCCCATCGTGTCGAACGTGACCGGACGCCTCGCCGTCGATGGTGACCTGACGTCGGCCGAGTACTGGGTGCGGCATGTCCGTGAGGCGGTCCGGTTCGCCGACGGAGTGAGCGCCCTGAACGCCGAGGGTGTGACCCGTTTCCTGGAGATCGGCCCCGACGGCACCCTCACCGCCCTCGCGCGAACCGTGCTCGGTGACGTCGACGACGCGGTCTGCGTACCCGTCCAGCGCAAGGACCGGCCCGAGGCCGACGCGCTGACCGCCGCGCTGGCCGCACTGCACGCCGCCGGAGTACCGGTCGGCTGGAACGCGGTGTTCGGCGCGGTGCGGCCCGCCCCACTTCCCACGTACGCCTTCCAGCGCACCTGGTACTGGCCCGAGCCACGGCGTGGTGTGACGGGCACGGGCACGGGTACGGGTACGGCCTCCGTGGCGACGGCCGGGGAGGCCGCGTTCTGGCAGGCCGTGGACCGTGGTGACGCCGAAGAGCTGGCCGGCGTGCTGGACCTCGACGGCACCGAGCTGGAGAGCGTCGTGCCCGCGTTGTCCGCGTGGCGGCGTGCCGAGGCAGAGCGGACCACCGCGGACGCCTGGCGCTATCGAGTCCGCTGGGAGCGGCTCGCACCGGCCGCGACCCGCACGGCCGGCGGGCGGTGGCTGCTGCTGCAAGCCGACGCCGACGCCGGCTCCGTCCTCTCCGGCATCGAGGAGTTCCTGCCGGGGCTCGAACGCGTGATCTGCGCCGCCGACCTCGGGCGGGCCGCCCTGGGCGAGGTGTTCGCCGCGGCCGTCGCCGACGGGGCGCCGATCGCCGGCGTGCTGTCCTGCCTGCCCGGTGTGCAGAGCGCCCTCACGCTCGTACAGGCATACGGCGACGCGGCGGTCGCCGCGCCGCTGTGGCTCGTGACCAGCGGTGCCGTCGCCGTGGGCGGCGGCACCGAGGCCGCCGTCGATCCACGACGGGCCGCCGTATGGGGACTGGGCCGGGTCGCCGCGCTCGAACATCCCGACGTGTGGGGCGGACTGCTCGACCTGCCCGCCCGGCCGGACCGACGCACCCTCGTGCGGACCGTCGCCGTGCTCGCCGCCGACGACGAGGACCAGGTCGCCGTACGCGGAACCGACGCGTACGCCCGCCGTCTGGCGCCCGCTCCCGCCCCCGGCGCCACCGGCGCGTGGGCGGCTCCGGAGCGCGTCCTGATCACGGGTGGCACCGGTGCTCTCGGGGCCCGCGTGGCCCGCTGGGCCGTCGCGCGCGGTGCCCGGGAGCTGGTGCTGACCAGCCGTCGGGGTACGGACGCGCCCGGCGCGGACGACCTGCGAGGCGAACTCGTCGGGCTGGGTGCGCGAGTGACCGTCGCCGCCTGCGACATGGGGGACCGGGACACCGTGGCGCGGCTGCTGGCCGCACACCCCGTCGACGCCGTGGTGCACTGCGCGGGTGTCCTCGACGACGACGTGATCGCCTCGTACTCGCCCGACCGGCTCGCCGCCGTGCTGCGCGCCAAGGCGGACGCCGCCGACCACCTGGACGAACTGACCCGCGACAGCGGCCTGTCCGCGTTCGTGGTGTTCTCCTCCATCGCCGGCGTGTGGGGCAGCGGCGGGCAGGCCGCCTACGCCGCCGCCAACGCCCACCTGGACGCGCTCGTCGAGCGCCGGCGCGCCCGCGGCCTGGCCGCCACCTCCGTGGCCTGGGGCCCGTGGGGCGGCACCGGCATGGCCGCCGACGAGGCCGCGCAGCAGTTGCTGAACCGCCGCGGCCTGCGCCCGGTCGACCCCGACGCCGCGCTGACCGCGCTCGACCGTGCCCTGGCCGCCCAGGACACCACCGTCGTCGTGGCCGACGTCGACTGGGCACGGTTCGCGTCCGCGTTCACCACCGGACGCCCCAGCCCCCTGCTCGCCGCCCTGCCCGGGGCGGTCGTCGCGGCGGCGGCCGACACCGCCGTCGACGCGGCCGGCGCCGCGCTGCGGGACAGGCTCGCCCCGCTCACCACCGAGGAGCGCGACGCCGCCCTGCTCGACCTGGTGCGCCGCCGGGCCGCCGCCGCGCTCGGCCACACCGACCCGGCCGCCGTCGCCGTCGGCCGGGCCTTCCGCGAGATGGGCTTCGACTCACTGACCGCGGTCGAACTGCGCAACGCCCTCACCGCCGAGACCGGCGTCGCCCTGCCCAGCACCCTCGTCTTCGACCACCCCACGCCGCTCGCCGTCGCCGCCCGCCTGCGGGACGAGCTGTACGGGGCCGCGCAGGAGCGGCAGGAAGCCCCGGTGCGGGCGACCGACACCGACCCCGTCGTCATCGTCGGCATGGGATGCCGCCTGCCCGGCGGCATCGACGGCCCGCACCAGCTGTGGGAACTCCTCGCGGCCGGCGGTGACGCCGTCGGCGCCTTCCCCGAGGACCGCGGCTGGGACCTGACGGGCCTGCTGGAGGCCAGCGACACCCGGTCCGGGGGCTTCTTGGCGCAGGCGTCCGCGTTCGACGCCGCGTTCTTCGGCATCAGCCCCCGCGAGGCCCAGGCTCTCGACCCGCAGCAGCGGATCGTCCTGGAGACCTCCTGGGAGGCCCTGGAACATTCCGGGATCGCCCCCACCGCGCTGAAGGGCTCCCGCACCGGCGTCTTCGTCGGAGCCGGCAGCTCCGGCTACGCCGCCGGTCTGACCGAGATTCCCGAGGGGCTCGGGGGACATCTGCTGACCGGTCAGGCGGGCAGCGTGGTCTCCGGCCGCATCGCCTACTCCCTCGGCCTGGAGGGCCCGGCCGTCACCGTCGACACCGCCTGCTCGTCCTCGCTGGTGGCGTTGCATCTGGCCGCGCAGTCGCTGCGCAGCGGCGAGTGCGACCTGGCGCTCGTGGGCGGCGTCACCGTCATGGCGGACCCGGGCGCCTTCGTCGAGTTCAGCCTTCAGGGCGGCCTCGCGCCCGACGGCCGCTGCAAGGCGTTCTCCGACGACGCCGACGGCACCGGCTGGGCGGAGGGCGTCGGCATACTCGTCGTGGAGCGGCTCTCCGACGCCCGCCGAAACGGTCACCGCGTGCTGGCCGTGGTGGAGGGCACGGCCGTCAACCAGGACGGCGCCTCCAACGGCCTCACCGCCCCCAACGGCCCCTCCCAGCAGCGCGTCATCCGGCAGGCGCTGGCCTTCGCCGGGCTCTCCCCACGTGACGTCGACGTGGTGGAGGCGCACGGCACCGGCACCTCTCTCGGCGACCCCGTCGAGGCACAGGCGCTGCTGGCGGCGTACGGCCGGGAGCGGGCCGAGGACCGGCCGCTGTGGCTCGGATCGGTCAAGTCCAACCTGGGGCACACCCAGGCCGCGGCCGGCGCCGTCGGCATCATCAAGATGATCCTCGCCCTGCGCAACGACACCCTCCCGCGCACCCTGCACGCCGGGCAGCCCTCGTCCCGTGTCGACTGGGAGAGCGGGCGGGTCCGCCTGCTGCACGAGGCCGTCGCCTGGCCCGCCGGCGAGACCGTCCGCCGGGCCGGTGTCTCCGCGTTCGGCGTCTCCGGCACCAACGCCCACGTCATCCTCGCCGAACCGCCCGCGACGCCGGACGAGTCCACCGCACCCGCCCGTGGACGCGGGGACAGCGACCGCACCGCCCTGCCGTGGCTGCTCGCCGCGCGCAGCGCGCCCGCCCTGCGTGACCAGGCCGGCCGACTCCTCGCCCACCTCGAACAGCACAGCGGCCTGGATGCCGCCGACGTCGCGCACGCCCTCGCCTTCACCCGCGCCCCGCTGGAGCACCGCACCGCCGTCACCGGCACCGGCCGCGACGCCCTGCTGGCCGGCCTCCGCGCGCTCGCCGACGGCCGGACCCACCCCGCCGTCGTCACCGGAGACACCCTCACCACGGGCGGGACCGCGTTCCTGTTCGCCGGCCAGGGCACCCAGCGCCCCGGCATGGGCCGCGGCCTGTACCAGGCGTTCCCCGCGTATGCCGACGCCTTCGACGCCGTCTGCGGCCACTTCGACGGACTACTGCCGCGTCCGCTCGTCGAGGTCGTGCACGGGGACGAGGCCGACACCCTGAACCGCACCGAGTACGCCCAGCCCGCGCTGTTCGCCGCAGAGGTCGCCCTCTTCCGGCTCCTGGAGGCGTTCGGGGTGCGTCCCACCCACCTCCTCGGCCACTCCGTGGGTGAGATCGCCGCCGCCCACGTGGCCGGGGTGCTCACCCTGCCCGACGCCTGCCGCCTGGTCGCCGCCCGCGGCCGGCTGATGCAGACACTGCCCGAGGGCGGCGCGATGATCGCCCTGCAGGCAGCCGAGGACGAAGTGCTGCCGTTGCTCGCCGGACGCGAGGACGTCCTGGGCGTGGCCGCCGTCAACGGCCCCCGCTCCGTGGTCGTCTCCGGTGACGAGGACGCCGCGCTGGAGGTCGCCGCCCACTTCGCCGCACAGGGCCGCAAGACCACCCGTCTGCGGGTCAGCCACGCCTTCCACTCCCCGCGCATGGAGCCGATGCTCGACGACTTCCGCGCCGTCGCCGCCGCCGTCGAGTACGCCGAACCGCGCATCCCGGTCGTCTCCGACCTCACCGGCCGCCTCGCAGGGCCCGGCGACCTCACCGACCCGGAATACTGGGTACGGCACGTGCGGCACGCCGTACGGTTCGCCGACGGCGTCACCGCCCTGGAGGAACGCGGCGTCGTCCGCCTCCTCGAACTCGGCCCCGACACCACCCTGACCGCCCTCGCCCAGGGCGGCTGGCAGGGCACCGCCCCGCTCGCCGTGCCCGCCCTGCGCGACGACCGCGACGAGGCGGAGACGCTGCTGGCCGCCGTCGGCGCCCTGCACGCCCACGGCTCACCCGTCGACTGGCACGCCGTGCTCGCCGCCACCGCCCCCGGCGCCCGCCCGGTGGACCTGCCCACCTACGCCTTCCAGCACCGCCCGTACTGGATCGAGACCGACCGCTCCGCGGGCGACCCGGCCGCCGCCGGACTCCTCGCCGCCGGACATCCGCTGCTCGGCGCGGTCGTCCCGTCCGCCGTCGACGACACCCTGCTGCTCACCGGCCGCCTCACCGCCCGCACCGCGGGCTGGCTCGCCGCGCACCGCCTCGGCGGCACGGCCGTCGTCCCGAGCACCGCCTTCCTCGAACTCGCCCTGGCAGCCGGCGCCCACGCCGACCGCCCGCAGATCCGCGAACTCGTCCTGGAACGCCCGCTGGCCCTGCCCGAGCACGACGGAGTCGCCCTGCAGCTACGCGTCGAGGTGCCCGACGCCCGCGGCGACCGTGCCTTCGCCGTGCACGCCCGCCCCGCGGCCGACGCCACCGCCGAGTGGACCCGGCACGCCGCCGGCGTCCTCACCGCCGAGACCGGACCGGACCCGGCCCACGACCTCAAGGCCTGGCCGCCGCCGGGTGCGGAGGAACTCGCCACCGACGGCCTCTACGTCCGCCTGCGCGAGGCCGGACTCGACTACGGGCCCGTCTTCCAGGGCCTGCTGGCCGCCTGGCGGGACGACACCGCCGTGTACGCCGAGGTCGCGCTCCCCGAGTCCGCCTCCGCCGACGCAGCCCGCCACGACCTGCACCCGGCGCTCCTGGACGCAGCCCTGCACCCGCTGGGCCTCGGCGCGTTCGACGGCCTCGGCGACGGGCGCGTGCTGTTCTCCGCCGGCCCGGTCCGGCTGTTCGCCACCGGCGCCACCACCCTGCGCGTCCGTCTGGAGCGCACCGGCCCCGACACCCTCTCCCTCACCGCCGCCGACGCGGTCGGCGAACCCGTCCTGGCCATCGGCTCCCTGCTGCTGCGCCCGGTGCCCGGCGCGCACCTCGCGCCCGCCGCCGCACCGGTGCCCGGCGAGGAGAGCGCCCCGGCCGCCGAGCAGGTCCGCCGCCGTGCCGCCCGCACCCAGCCCCCCGGCAGCCTCCTGGAACGCCTGGCCGCCCGGCCCGCCGCGGAACGTGAACGCGCCCTGCTCACCACCGTCCGCGACCGTGTCGCCGCCGTTCTCGGACACACCGGCCCCGACGACGTCGAACCGGCCCGGCCCTTCACCGACCTCGGCCTCACCTCGCTGACCGCGGTCGAACTGCGCAACGGGCTCAGTGCCGCCCTCGGCGTCACCCTGCCCGCCACCCTCGTCTTCGACCACCCCACCCCGGCCGTACTGGCCCGGCACCTCGCCGACGACCTGTTCGGCACCGCCGGCGACGGCACCCCCGTCGCCGTCCGCCGCGCCGTCGACGACGACCCGATCGCCGTCGTCGGCATGGCCTGCCGCTACCCCGGCGGCATCGCAGGACCCGAGGACCTGTGGGACCTGGTCCGCGCGGGAGCCGACGGCATCTCGCCGCTGCCCACCGACCGCAACTGGAGCCCCGAGCGGCTCTACCACCCCGACCCCGACCACCCCGGCACCGTCTACACCCGGGAAGGCGGCTTCCTGCACGACGCCAGCCGCTTCGACCCCGCGTTCTTCAGCATCTCGCCCCGCGAGGCCCTCGCCATGGACCCCCAGCAGCGCCTGCTCCTGGAGGTCTCCTGGGAGGCCCTGGAACGCGCGGGTGTCGACCCGGTCGCGGCCCGCGGCTCCGCCACGGGCGTCTTCGCCGGCGTCACCTACCAGGACTACGTGACGATCCTCGCGGCCTCCGACGACAACTTCGAGGGCTACGTCGGCACCGGCAACTCGCCCAGCGTCCTGTCCGGCCGTATCTCCTACGCGCTCGGTCTGGAGGGCCCGGCCGTCTCCGTCGACACCGCCTGCTCCTCCTCCCTCGTCGCCCTGCATCTCGCCGCGCAGTCCCTGCGCCAGGGCGAGTGCGACCTCGCCCTGGCCGGCGGCGTCACCGTGATGTCGACGCCGGGCTCCCTCATCGAGTTCAGCCGGCAGCGTGCCCTCGCCGAGGACGGCCGCTGCAAGCCCTTCTCCGCGGACGCCGACGGCGCCAGCTGGGCCGAGGGCGTCGGCATGATCGTCCTCGAACGGCTCTCCGACGCCCGCCGCAACGGCCACCAGGTGCTCGCCGTCATCCGCGGCTCCGCCCTCAACCAGGACGGCGCCTCCAACGGCCTGACCGCCCCCAACGGCCCCTCCCAGCAGCGCGTCATCCGGCAGGCCCTCGCCACCGCCGGACTCGCCCCGCAGGACGTGGACGCCGTCGAGGCGCACGGCACCGGCACCACCCTCGGCGACCCCATCGAAGCCCAGGCCCTCCTCGCCGCCTACGGCCAGGACCGCGCCGAGGACCGGCCGCTGTGGCTCGGCTCCCTGAAGTCCAACATCGGGCACAGCCAGGCAGCCGCCGGCGTCGGCGGCGTCATCAAGATGGTGATGGCCCTGCGCGAAGGCGTCCTTCCCCGCACCCTGTACGCCGACAACCCCACCCCGCACGTCGACTGGACCGCCGGACACGTCCGCCTGCTCACCGAGGAACGCCCCTGGCCCGACACCGGCCGCGCACACCGCGCCGGAGTCTCCTCCTTCGGCATGAGCGGCACCAACGCCCACGTCATCGTCGAACAGGCCCCCGACACCCCCGACCGGCCCGCCGCGCGGGCCACGCTGCCCGCCGTACCCGTGCTGCTCTCCGCCCGCACCCCCGCCGCGCTGCGCGCCCTGGCCGCCCGGCTCCGCGCCCACCTGCGCGCCCGGCCCGGCACACCGCTCACCGACCTCGCCTATACCCTCGCGGTCGGCCGGGCCGCCCTCACCCACCGTGCCGCCGTCCTCGCCGACGACGTCACCCGCCTCGACGAGACCCTCGCGGTGCTCGCCGCCGACGGACCGCTCACCGCGCCCGCCCTGGTCGCCGATGCCGTGCCGGGCGGCGCCGAACCCGTCCTCGTCTTCCCCGGACAGGGCGCCCAGTGGGCCGGCATGGCCCGCGAACTCCTCGCGGAGTCACCCGTGTTCGCCGACTGGATCGACCGCTGCGAACGGGCACTCGCCCCGTACGTCGACTGGTCGCTGACCGCCGTGCTGCGCGGCGACGCCGACGCCGCCGACCTCGCACGCGTCGACGTCGTACAGCCCGCCCTGTGGGCCGTCATGGTCGCCACCGCCGCCCTGTGGCGCGCCCACGGCGTACGCCCGGCGGCCGTCGTCGGCCACTCCCAGGGCGAGATCGCCGCCGCCTGCGCCGCCGGAGCGCTCAGCCTGGAGGACGGCGCCCGCGTCGTCTCCCTGCGCAGCCGCGCCATCACGCGCATCGCCGGAACCGGCGGCATGATGTCGGTGCCGCTGTCCGCCGAGGGCACCCGCGCCCGTATGGCGCCCTGGGCGGACCGTCTGGCCGTCGCCGCCGTCAACGGGCCCGCCACCGTCGTCGTCTCCGGCGAGGCCGAGGCCCTGGACGAACTGCACGCCGCCCTCATCGCGGACGGCATCCGCGCCCGCAAGGTCGACGTCGACTACGGGTCGCACTCCGCGCAGGTCGAGGCCATCCGGGACACCGTCCTCGACGCCCTGGACGGCATCACCCCGCGCGACGCGGAGATCCCCTTCCGCTCCTCCCTCACCGGCGACTGGCAGGACACCATCGGGCTCGACGCCACCTACTGGTACACCAACCTGCGCGAGACCGTCCGCTTCGAGGAGGCCGTACAGGGCCTGATCGCCGCCGGACACCGCACCTTCATCGAGGTCGGCCCGCACCCCGTGCTCGCCGTCGGGCTGCGCGACATCCTCGACGCGGCCGGCGTGGACGGTGCCGTCCTCGGCTCCCTCCGCCGCGACCAGGGCGGCCTGCGGCAGTTCCTCACCGCGCTCGCCGAGGCCCACGCGCACGGCGTCGACGTCGACTTCGAGACGGTCTTCGGCGGCACCGGCGCCGCCCGCACCGACCTGCCCACCTACCCGTTCGAGCACCAGCGCTACTGGCCCACCCTCCGCGAGACCACCGCAGCCGGTCACGCCGCCGGCGCGCCCGACGCGGATTCCGTCGAGGCCCGTTTCTGGGCGACCGTCGAGGAGGAGGACCTGGAGAGCCTCAGCGACGCCCTCGACCTGGCCGCCGACGCCCCCCTCAGCAGCGTCCTGCCCGCCCTGTTGAACTGGCGGCGCACCCAGCGCGAACGCGCCACCACCGACGCATGGCGCTACCGCGTCTCGTTCAGCCCCCTCACTCCGGGCCCGGCCACCCTCACCGGCACCTGGCTGCTCCTCGCCCCCGCCGACACCACCGGACACGCCCGCATCGCCGACGCCGTCGCCGACGCACTCTCCGCGGGCGGCGCACGCACCGTCCGGCTGATCACCGTGCCCGACGGCGTCCCCGACCGGGCCGCCCTCGCCGGCCTGCTCGCCACCGCCGAGGACGCCGTACGCCCCGCCGGTGTGCTCTCCCTTCTCGCCCTCGACACCCGCGCCCACCCCGACCACCCGGCCGTCCCCGTCGGACTCGCCGGCACCCTCGCCCTGGTCCAGGCCCTCGGCGACCTCGGCATCGACGCCCCCCTGTGGTGCGCCACCCGCGGCGCCGTAGCCGTCGGCGGCGCCGACCCCGCGCCGGACCCCGCCCAGGCCCTCGTCTGGGGCTTCGGCCGGGTCGCCGCCCTGGAGCACTCCGACCGCTGGGGCGGCCTCATCGACCTGCCCGCCGACCTCGACGCCCGCTGTGCCACCCGCCTCGCCACCGTCCTCGCCGACCCCGGCCACGAGGACCAGATCGCGCTGCGCGCCACCGGCGCCCACGGCCGCCGCCTGGTCCACGCCCCCGGCGCCGACGTCCCCGCCGAGACCTGGCGGCCCCGCGGCACGGTCCTCGTCACCGGCGGCACCGGCGCCCTCGGCGGCCATGTCGCCCGCTGGCTCGCCGACCGCGGCGCCACCCACCTGGTGCTGGCCGGCCGCCGC
>NZ_JBHVDX010000298.1:0-10007 GCF_042802555.1 Streptomyces sp. NPDC057474
CCTCTGACGAGGGGGCGGGCCTTCGGGACGTCCGGGGGCACCGGCCGCTTGGTGCCCCCACACGCCCCCGTCCGTCCCCCGCGCTACGCGGTCTTCTCCTTGACCTCGTAACCGGGGGAGGTCTCCAGCCCGCTCTCGGCCATCGTGCGCGTCCGCCGTAGTAGGCGGCGATCAGCTCACCGGGGCCGTAGGCGGGTGCCCGGCACGCGCCTTGTTCAGCCGGACGAAGATGTTCCACTCGTCGTGGCAGCCGAGGCTGTACGAGACGCCCGCGCGCACGGTGTAGAAGCGCACGGACTCCTTGCGCCGGGCCTCCCACACCTTCGCGTCCGGCATCCCCGTGACGACGTCCGCGCCGCACTCACCGCCGAACTCCGCGTCCCCGTCGAGGCCTCTTACCGGCCCCTCGACACCTCGCCCGCCTACCTGCCGCACAGCAAGCCCCGGCACCGCCTGTCCCAGGAGGACTTGGAGGCCGTCGCCCCCCGCCGAGCCCGATTCCCGCACTGCGCCAGCCTGTACGACTTCTCCGTGATCCTCCCCCACACCGCGATGCTCCGCTCCGGCGCGAGGAACACCTGCCCCAGGCACTCGACCGACTCGCCCGCCACGCCGGCCGACTGCGCGAGTTGGGCCGCCGGACGGAGGCAGCGTGACAGTCACCACCTTCGGCCGCGCTCACCGACCGCCGTACGAAATACTCATCTCGTCGTACAACGTCTTGGCCCCGTCGCCCAACTGCGGTCCTGCGAGCCAGGTGTTGTCGACCGGGCCGATCGACGTGTTCGAAACGAGCCGGGACTCCGTGCCGACCATGCGGAACCAACCGCCCCCGGACGAACCGCCGGTCATGGTGCAGCCGATGCGGTACATCGTCGGCAGGGACGGATCGAGGGAGAGCCGCCCCGGCTCGTCGATGCACCGGAACATGGTCAGCCCGTTGTACGGCGGTGCGGCCGCATGGCCCCATGCGCCCATCGCGTCGGCCTCGGCCGCGGACGGCGCGGAGAAGTCCACGTCCAGGGCCGACCCGACCATCTCCTCCAGGGACTTGCCGCCCGACTCGGGCTTCACATGCAGCACCGCGTAGTCGTACGGAGCGCCGGCGCCGCCCTCCTCGGAGCCGCCCGCGATCCACTCGTCCGAGGTCGCGGTGGCAAACATTTGCACGCGCCGCCCACTGTCGTCACCGCCTGCCCGGCGTCACTGCGCGAACTTGTCGCTCACCGCCTGGTACACGCCCTCGGCCTCCTTGCCCAGTCGCGGCCCGGCCAGCCAGCCGGCGCTCACGGGGCCGATGGAGGTATTGGACACCAGCGCGGGCTGACCGTCCGAACCGGTCGCCACCCAGCCACCACCGGACGAACCGCCGGTCATGGTGCAGCCGATGCGGTACATCGTCGGGTCGGACTCGACGAGAGAGAGCCGCCCCGGCTTGTCCGTGCACTGGTACATCGTCTCGCCGTCGTACGGAGCCCCCGCCGGGTAGCCGGTCGCGGTGATGCTCTCCACCTGCGGCACGGCGGGCGCGTCGAAGTCCACCGGCAGCGCCGAACCCACCATCTCCTCCAGCGACTTGCCCCCGCTGCCCTCCTCCGGCGTCACATGGATCACTGCGAAGTCGTACGGCGCTCCGTCACCGCCCGTCTGGCCGCCCTGCTCGATCCACTGGTCCGAGGTCTGCGCCCAGTCACCCCACCAGACGCCGTACGGAGCGACCTCCTCCTTCGTGGCCGTCTGCAGCTCCGACGCCGACATACCACTGTCGTTGTACGAGGGCACGAAAGCGATGTTGCGGTACCAGCCGCCCGACTTGCCGGCGTGCACACAGTGGCCGGCCGTCCATACGAGGTTGGACTTGCCCGGGTTGGCCGGGTCCTGGACCACGGTCGCCGAGCAGACCATCGTGCCCTCGGGCGCGTCGAAGAACACCTTGCCCGCCTCGGGCGCGTTCGCGTGGTACTTCGCCGACACCGCCTCGGCGTCGACGGACTGCGGCGTCGGGTCGGTCACGCCCTGGTCACCGACGAGGTCGCTCTCGTCGACCTCCTTCTCCGGCTCCTCGGCGTCCCGCATCCGGTCCGGGTCCCACAGGTCCTCGATGATCGGGTTGACGTAGTCCTCGGCCTCGCGCAGCCAGTCGTCCTTGTCCCAGTTCTTCCAGGCCCCGCCCCGCCACTTGTCGAGGTCGATGCCGTGTTCCTTGAGCTTGTCCTTGATGTCGTCCGGGATCTGGATCTTGCCGTCGCCCGCGCTGCCGCTGTCCTGCGCGGACGCCGACGCATCGGCGTTCGCCGTGGTGTCACCCGAGCCGCACGCGGTGGCGGTCAACGACAGAACCGTGGCAAGGCCGACCGCGGCCACAACGGGGGAGGTTCTGCGGCGCGTGCTCCTCCCACGACGAGCAGCGAAGAGCGGTCGTATGAGTCGCATGGTCTGAACTCCCCCTGGGGCGTAAGAGAACTCTGTGCTGCCGAAACGGATCACGCACGGCTCCTCCGCGCGCCCACCGCCTCCTTGTACGTAGCCGACACCACGTTCGCGCGGCTCTGTACATCTGTTTCTTCGTACGCAGTCGTCGTACGCGCGGATTGGTGCGGATCCGCCGAGCCGCGTCCTTCGGAACGGCACCACACACTATGCGGTCGTTGTGGGGGACATCCGATGGAACGGCAACGGTTCCGTCACGGCAAGGATCTTCGCCTCACCCGCTTCCCGGTGAGAGCCGCGTCGTTGGTACGTGCGGGGGACCCGCCGGTGCTCGGTGACCCCTGCCAACTCGCCTCTGAACAGCGGGAGGAAGTGCAGTCGTGGCGGTGACCGAGTCTACTGTGGCCCCGGTGGGGCGTGAGCCCGAGCGAGCGCGTTCGGGACACGAGGACGAACGGGCGTGCACACGGCGGGAGCACGACGGGGCGCGCTCGGCGCACGAAGGGATCCTGCGGCGGCAGGCCGCCCGCGAGTCGGCGGCGCGCACCTACGCGCGCGCCCTGCCCATCGTGCCCGTACGCGCACGCGGGCTGACCATCGAGGGCGCCGACGGCCGCCGCTACCTCGACTGTCTGTCCGGCGCGGGCACCCTTGCCCTCGGCCACAACCACCCGGTCGTCCTCGAAGCGATTCGTAAGGTGCTCGACTCGGGTGCCCCTCTGCATGTCCTCGACCTGGCCACCCCCGTCAAGGACGCCTTCACCACCGAACTGTTCCGTACCCTTCCGCCAGGGCTCGCGGACCGCGCGCGCGTCCAGTTCTGCGGACCCGCCGGTACGGACGCGGTCGAGGCCGCCTTCAAACTGGTCCGGGCGGCGACCGGACGCACCGGAATGCTCGCCTTCACCGGTGCCTACCACGGCATGACCGCCGGGGCGCTGGAAGCATCCGGAGGCGCCGGCGACGTACGGGTGGCACGTCTGCCGTACCCGCACGACTACCGCTGCCCGTTCGGTATCGGCGGTGAGCGTGGCGCCGAACTCGCCGCCCGCTGGACCGAGTCCGTCCTCGACGATGTCAAGTCCGGCGTACCGCTGCCCGCCGGCATGATCCTCGAACCCGTCCAGGGCGAGGGCGGCGTCATTCCCGCCCCGGACGGCTGGCTGCGCCGCATGCGCGAGATCACCACCGCGCGCTCGATCCCGCTGATCGCCGACGAGGTCCAGACGGGCGTGGGCCGCACCGGCCGCTTCTGGGCCGTCGAGCACAGCGGCGTCGTTCCCGATGTGATGGTCCTGTCCAAAGCCATCGGCGGCAGTCTCCCGCTGGCCGTCGTGGTCTACCGCGACGACCTCGACGTCTGGCAGCCCGGGGCCCACGCGGGCACCTTCCGCGGCAACCAGCTCGCCATGGCCGCCGGCACCGCCACCCTCGCCCACGTCCGCGAGAACGGCCTCGCCGAACGCGCCGAAACCCTGGGCACCCGCATGCTCGCCCAACTCCGCAGCCTCACCGAGCAGTTCGCCTGCGTCGGCGACGTACGGGGACGGGGGCTGATGATCGGCATCGAAATGGTCACCCCTGAGGCATCCCCTCCCTCCGGCGACACCGGCCCGCGGCCACCCGCTCCCTCCCTCGCCACCGCGGTCCAACGCGAGTGCCTCCGCCGCGGCCTGATTGTCGAACTCGGCGGCCGCCACGCCGGCGTCGTACGCCTCCTCCCACCCCTCACGATCACCGACGAACAGGCGAACGCCGTACTCGACCGTCTGACGGACGCGATCGCCTCGGTAGCGGCCGCCGCCGTATCGCGAGGCTCGGTGAGCCCGGCGCCGGAGCGAGCCGGAGGGCCTGGACACATGCCCGGGGGATGAGCGCCGAGCCGACCCGAGCAGCCGCCTGGGCCAGCCACCACCTCGCCCCCGAACCAGCCTCGCACCCCAGGCACCGACCCACCCCGCCACCGCCCCGCACCCCTTTCGCGCAAGCCGCCACCGCGCCATCGCCTCGCATCCCTCCCACACAAGCCCTGACCCCGCTCGACCGCACAAACCCGCGACTGCCCTCCCGCACGAGCAACCCCAGGAACCGCCTTGAAGCCGCCGCCCGCACCAGAGGCCCGCACCCACGACCACGACCCGCAAGCCCGCGCCCCCCAGGCCCCAAGCCCGTCGAGAGCCGAGCCATCGACCTGCCAGGCCGAGCCGGGGTCCCAGGCCGAGCGGGGCCCCGGTCAGGCCGAGTGGGGGGCCGGTCAGTCCGCGCAGGTTCCGCGGCCCGCCAAGCCGGTCCCTCGCCAGGCCGAGCTCGCTCACAATCCGACCGACGCACGTCATGAGCACGTCCAGTCGGTCCCTCGCCAAACCGACGGAACCCGAACCACCGAGCCCCGGCCCGGCCCCGCCACCGACGCCCTGCACCACCCCGACCCGCACACCGCGGCCCAGGCGGCGGCGGTCGAGAATGTGTTGCGCTGCTGGGTACGCGAACACAACCTCACCTCCCCCCACGACGGCACCCTCCACATCCCCCTCCCAACGACCGGCACGACACTCCTCGCCCCGGTGCGCTACTGGTCCCCCACCGGCTGGCACCGCTTCGGCCTGCCGCACTTCGCCGACACCCCCGAGACCGCACCCCCTGTCGACGCGGTCACCGTGGCGGCCCTGCTGGTCAGGGAGGCGGCCGCGCGAGGCCCGCACGAGACAGGCGTCCACGAGCCCCCACCCACGGCAGCGAGCACCCCCGCGTCCCCCACCACAGGCCGGCCGGATCAACTCGACCCGCTCGACCGCCCGGGCCGGTTCCGCCGACTCGGCCCGCTCGATCAGCCTGGCCAACGAGCTCAACGCGACCGCCCTGGCCGGTTCCGCCGGTTCGGCACAGTCGACGAGCCTGGCCAACCAGGTCAGCTCGACCGACTCGACCAACCCGGCTGCCTCGACCAACGCGACCGGCTTGACCAGCTCGAACTGGTCGGCAGGGTCGCCGACTCCGCCCGCCGGGTCGCCGTGTTCATCGCCGAGCGCCGAGCCGAGCCCGCCGACCATCCGGACCGTTTCCTCGCCGCCGAGCAGGCTCTCGTCCTCGGCCACCCCCTGCACCCCACCCCGAAGAGTCGGGAGGGGCTCTCCGAGGCCGAAGCGCGGCTCTACTCGCCGGAGTTGCGTGGCTCCTTTCCCTTGCACTGGATGGCGATCGCCCCCTCCGTCCTGTCGACCGACTCGGCATGGACCGAGCGAGGCCGTGTCATCCCCGCCGAACAGCTGACCGCACGGCTGGTCGGCCCCGGACTGCCGCTGCCCGACGGGTACGCCGCCCTGCCTCTGCACCCCTGGCAGCTCCGCGAGGTCCGCCACCGCCCGGCGGTCGCCGCTCTGCTCGACGCCGGCCTGCTCCGAGACCTGGGTCCGCATGGCGACCCATGGCACCCCACCTCCTCCGTCCGCACCGTTCACCGCACCGGCGCCCCCGCGATGCTGAAGCTCTCGCTGGGCCTGTGCATCACCAACTCCCGTCGTGAGAATCTCCGCAAGGAACTCCACCGCGGTGTGGAGGTCCACCGCCTGCTGCGGACCGGCCTGGCCGAGCAATGGCAGGCGATCCACCCCGGGTTCGACCTCGTCCGCGACCCGGCCTGGCTGGCGGTCACCGCACGGGACGGCGACCCCCTGCCCGGCATGGACGTGGTGATCCGGCACAATCCGTTCGGCCCGGCGGACGACGCGTCCTGCATCGCGGGACTTGTGTCACCGAGGCCGTACGCCCGTAGTGGGCGACGAGCGGACCACTTCGCGGACCACCCCGGTGAGCCGCAG
The DNA here is from genome assembly GCF_042802555.1 of Streptomyces sp. NPDC057474. Taxonomy (NCBI): domain Bacteria; kingdom Bacillati; phylum Actinomycetota; class Actinomycetes; order Kitasatosporales; family Streptomycetaceae; genus Streptomyces; species Streptomyces sp. NPDC057474. The sequence continues at coordinate 6,249 of NZ_JBHVDX010000298.1, forward strand.
GACTGCCCCGACGACCAGGAGCCGGAGCGGCCCGGCGGCCCCCTCCGGCAGGGCCGCGACACCCCTCCCGACGAGCGCCTCACCATGCGGTCGCGGCTCGCCGATGTCGTCACCCGCCTCGCCGGGCACACCGGCCGTCCCCGAGGCGCCGTCGCTGCCGAGTGGTTCCTGCGCTATCTGGAGCAGGTCGTGCGGCCCGTGCTGTGGCTGGACAGCGAGGCGGGGATCGCTCTCGAAGCACACCAGCAGAACACGCTCGTACTGCTGGACCCCGACGGCTGGCCCATGGGTGGCCGGTACCGCGACAACCAGGGCTACTACTTCCGCGAGTCCCGCCGCGCGGACCTCGAAGCCCGGCTGCCCGGCATCGGCGAGCGCAGCGACACGTTCGTCTCCGACGAGGTCACCGACGAGCGGTTCGCCTACTACCTCGGCATCAACAACGTGCTCGGCCTCATCGGCGCCTTCGGCTCCCAGCGCCTCGCCGACGAGCGACTCCTGCTCGCCGCCTTCCGCCGCTTCCTCACGGATATGGCCACCGGCCCTGCCCGGATGAACACGACCCTGCCGGCCCGGCTGCTCGACTCACCCGTCCTGCGCTGCAAGGCCAACCTCCTGACCCGCCTCCACGGCCTCGACGAACTCGTCGGCCCGGTCGACACCCAGTCCGTCTACGTCACCATCGCCAACCCCCTCCATCGCTGAGCGACCTCTTCGCCCTGTTCAGCCCACCTGTCTCCGTACTCCGACTCCCTTCAGCCCCGAGGAACATGACCCACCCGATCTCCTGAGAGGAGCGTCGCTGTGCCTCCCACCGACGCGAGCACCGACACCGGCACCGCCTCGGCCCCGAGCAACGAGGACACGCTCGAACTGCGCCTGACCGACGACTTCCTCGCGCTGCTGTCCGAGGACGGTGACTCGTGCGGCGGCAGGACCGAGGCGGGACAGGAGGCGCCTCCGGCCAATGGAGAGCTGCTCGACCACCTCGCCGACTGGGGACCGGTCGTCACTCCGGCAGGCATCCTGCACCTCGTCCCCGTTCGCCTCGAACGGGAGCTCCCACTGATCTCCCGCTGGATGAACGACTCGGCCGTGGCCTCCTACTGGAAGCTCGCCGGATCCGAGGACTTGACCGCGCACCACCTCCGGACCCAGCTCGGCGGAGACGGCCGCAGCGTGCCCTGCCTCGGGCTGCTGGACGGCACCCCCATGAGCTACTGGGAGATCTATCGGGCAGATCTCGACCCCATCGCCCGCCACTACCCCGCCCGCCCGCACGACACCGGAATCCATCTCCTCATCGGACCCGTGGCCGACCGGGGACGGGGTCTCGGATCCACCCTGCTCCGTGCCGTCGCCGATCTCGTCCTCGACAGAAGACTTTCCTGTGCCCGCGTCGTCGCGGAACCCGACCTTCGCAACTTTCCCTCCGTCTCCGCTTTCCTGAGCGCAGGCTTCCGGTTCTCCGCCGAGGTCGACCTGCCCGACAAGCGGGCCGCCCTCATGGTCAGAGACCGGCTCCTGCGCGATCTGATGTAGATCCGATGTGGATCTGCTGTGACGCCGTCATTCCTGGTACACCGCCCGCGCCGATCCGGTTCCCGATCGAGCCGACTCGATTTCCGGCCCATGAGAATCGGCCCGTCCCCTCGAAGAGAATCCGGTCTTGATCCCGCCCCTCACGCCCCATGCCTCCGCCTTGCCCACCCGTTTGTCAGTGGTGACCCGTAGGGTGGTCGGGCTATGACGAAGCCCTCACTCCACGAACTCCTGCACGCTGCCGTCACCGCTGTCGGCGGCATGGAGCGCCCCGGCCAGGTGACCATGGCCGAAGCCGTCGCGGAGGCGATCGACGACGGCTCCCATCTGCTGGTCCAGGCGGGCACCGGCACCGGAAAGTCGCTCGGTTACCTGGTGCCCGCGCTCGCCCAGGGGGAGCGCGTCGTCGTGGCGACGGCGACCCTGGCGCTGCAGCGGCAGCTCGTGGAGCGGGACCTGCCGAGAACGGTCGACGCGCTGCATCCGCTGCTGCGCCGCCGCCCCGAGTTCGCGATGCTCAAGGGCCGGTCGAACTATTTGTGCCTGCACCGCCTGAACGAAGGCGTGCCGCAGGACGAGGAGGAGGGCCTCTTCGACCAGTTCGAGGCGGCCGCGCCCTCCAGCAAGCTGGGCCAGGACCTACTGCGGCTGCGGGACTGGTCGCAGGAGACCGAAACCGGCGACCGGGACGACCTCACCCCGGGTGTGTCCGACCGGGCCTGGGCGCAGATCTCCGTGTCGTCCAGGGAGTGCCTGGGCGCCTCCAAGTGTGCGTACGGCGCCGAGTGCTTCGCCGAGATGGCCCGGGAGCGGGCCAAACTCTCCGAGGTCGTCGTCACCAATCACGCGCTGCTCGCGATCGACGCCATCGAGGGCGCGCCGGTGCTCCCGCAGCACGAGGTGCTGATCGTGGACGAGGCGCACGAACTCGTCTCACGGGTGACCGGCGTGGCGACCGGCGAGCTCACCCCGGGCCAGGTCAACCGCGCCGTGAAGCGGGCGGCGAAGCTCGTGAACGAGAAGGCCGCCGACCAGCTCCAGACCGCCGCCGAGGGGTTCGAGCGGGTCATGGAGCTGGCACTGCCTGGCCGCCTGGAGGAGATCCCCGAGGAACTGGCGTACGTCCTCATGGCGCTGCGCGACGCCGCCCGTACGGTGATCTCGGCGATCGGCAGCACCCGCGACAAGTCCGTCCAGGACGAGGACGCAGTCCGCAAGCAGGCGCTGGCGGCCGTGGAGAGTGTGCACGACGTGGCGGAGCGGATCAGCAACGGTTCCGAGTGGGACGTCGTCTGGTACGAACGCCATGACCGCTTCGGCGCGTCCCTGCGCGTTGCCCCCATGTCCGTGTCGGGGCTCCTCCGGGAGAAGCTCTTCGCGGACCGTTCCGTCACCCTCACCTCGGCCACGCTCAAACTGGGCGGCGACTTCAACGGCGTAGGCGCGTCACTGGGGCTGGCGCCGGAGGGCACTCTGGCAGACGACCTTCCGCAGTGGAAGGGAGTGGACGTCGGATCGCCGTTCGACTATCCGAGGCAGGGCATCCTCTACGTCGCCAAGCATCTGTCGCGTCCCGCGCGGGACGGCGACCGGGCGGACATGTTGGACGAGCTCACGGAGCTGATCCAGGCGGCCGGCGGCCGGACGCTCGGCCTGTTCTCGTCGATGCGGGCCGCCCAACTGGCGGCGGAGGAGTTGCGCGTCCGTATCCCCGAGTACCCGATCCTGCTCCAGGGGGAGGAGACGCTCGGCGAGCTGATCAAGGGTTTCGCGGCCGACCCGAAGACCTGCCTCTTCGGCACGCTCTCGCTCTGGCAGGGCGTCGACGTGCCCGGCCCCAGCTGCCAGCTGGTCGTCATGGACAAGATCCCGTTCCCCCGCCCTGACGACCCGTTGATGAGCGCCCGCCAGAAGGCCGTCGAGGAGGCGGGCGGCAACGGCTTCATGGCCGTCGCGGCCACCCACGCGGCCCTGCTGATGGCCCAGGGCGCCGGCCGTCTCGTACGGGCGCAGGGGGACCGTGGCGTGGTCGCCGTCCTGGACCAGCGGCTGGCGACCGCGCGGTACGGCAGCTATCTCAAGGCGTCACTGCCCGACTTCTGGTACACGACGGACCGTAACCAGGTCCGCAGGTCGCTCGCCGCGATCGACAACGCGGCGAAGGACAAGGTAGAGGCGGAGAAGGCGGAGGCGTGAAGAACGGCCGGTGGCCTGTCC
>NZ_JBHVDX010000299.1:0-9863 GCF_042802555.1 Streptomyces sp. NPDC057474
GCACGGTGCCTGAGATGCAGGCGGCGAGCACGGTGCCTGAGAGGCAGGCGGCGACCACCGTGCCCGAGAGGCAGGCGGCGAACGAGAGGCCGGAGACGCGGGCGGCGAGTGGGGTGCCTGTACAGCGGACGGCTGGCGAAGCGCCCCAACAGGGGGCGGCGGTGAGCGTTGCGCCCGAACAGGGGGCGGCGAGCCGGGCGCCCGACGAGCGGGCCTTGGGTGAGGTGCCTGGAAAGAGCGTGGCCAAGGCGTCGCGTCGCGGTACCTGGGCGAAACTCAATCCCCTTCTCCGGCTGCTGATCCTCACCCAGCTCGCCTTCAACATCGGCTTCTTCGCCGTGTTGCCGTTCCTCGCCGAGCATCTCGGCACGGCGATAGGCATGGCAGGCTGGATGGTCGGCTTCGTGCTCGGGCTGCGGACCTTCAGTCAGCAGGGGCTGTTCGTGGTGGGCGGTGCGCTGTCCGACCGGTACGGGGTACGGCCCGTGGTGCTGGCCGGGTGTGTGCTGCGGATCGCCGGGTTCGCGTGGCTCGGCTACGCGGACGCGGACTGGTCGGTCATCGCGTCGGTCCTGCTGATCGGCTTCGCCGCCGCGCTGTTCTCCCCGGCCGTCGAGTCGGAAGTCGCCCGGCAGGCGGTGGTCTGGGAGGAGTCGGGCGGCGGCCCCCGGACGAGCGTGCTCGCGCTGTTCACGGTGGCGGGGCAGGCCGGGGCGTTCGTCGGGCCGCTGATCGGTGCGTTGTTGCTGGCCGTGGACTACCGGGTGGTGTGCCTCGCGGGTGCCGGGGTGTTCGTCCTCGTTCTTGCCGGGCACCACTGGCTGCTGCCGCAGCACATTCCGGGGCGGGAGCGGGTCGAGGTGAAGGGGGGCCTCGGCGGGCTGCTGCGCAACCGGCGGTTCCTGGCCTTGTGCTGTGCGTACGGCGCGTACCTGCTGGCCTACAACCAGCTGTACCTTCTGCTTCCCGACGAGGTGGAGCGGGCCACGGGGTCGCAGTCGGCGTTGGCCTGGCTGTTCGGGTTGTCCTCGCTGCTCGTTGTCACCGCGCAACTGCCGGTCACGCGGTGGGTGGCGGAGCGGCTGGATCTGCGTCGGTCCATGGCGGTGGGGCTGTTGCTGATAGCCGCCGGGTTCGGGATGGTGGCTGTGGCGTTGCCCGCCGGGTGGACGGGCAATGTGGGGTTGTTGCCTGCCGCCGGGTTCGTGGTGTTGTTGACGGTGGGACAGATGTTGGTGGCTCCGGCTGCGCGGGCGTGGGTGCCGGATCTTGCGGTTGAGGGGCGGCTCGGGCTTTACACCGGGGCGATGTCGTCTGTTTCGGGGTTGATCGTGTTGGTGGGGAGTGCGGGGGCCGGGGCCTTGATGGATGCGGGGGTTCCGGGGGTTGTGCCGTGGGTGGTGCTTGCGGTGGTTCCGGTGGCCTCGGTGCTGCTTCTGCCGCGTCAATCTGTTCGGTCGTAGGTGGCTCGCGGATCTTGTTCGCCCCCGCCGCCCCTGCCCGCCCCATCCCCAGGGGCGGCGGGGGCGACGAACGACTCAGGCCATCTGTCGGCGTACCAGCTCGTGCAGGCGGCCGGTCGGGTTCGCCAGTAGCTGGGCCGGCGCCCCCACCTCAGCCACCTTGCCGTCCTCCATCACCACCACCCGGTCCGCGTCCATGACCGTGGACAGCCGGTGGGCGATCACGATGCGCGTGGCGTTCAACGCCCTCGTGCTCTCGATGACCGTCCGCTGCGTCTCGTTGTCGAGCGCGCTCGTGGCCTCGTCGAAGAAGAGGATGCGGGGGCGGCGGATCAACGCCTGGGCGATCATCAGGCGTTGGCGTTGGCCGCCGGAGATCGCGCCGTTGCCCTGGACGATGGTGTGCAGGCCCATCGGCATGCGCTGGATGTCCTCGGCGAGGCCCGCCATCTCGGCCGCCGCCATCGCCTCCTCGGGCGTGAACGGCTCGGTGCCGCAGATGACGTCCAGGATGGAGCCGGTGAACGGCTGGGCGTGCTGGAGGACGACACCGCACTGGCGGCGCACAGCGGACTGGTCGAGGGCGCCGAGGTCCTGGCCGTCGTACAGGACGCTCCCGGAGACCGGCTTGTCGAAGCCGATGAGCAGGCGCAGCAGAGTTGATTTTCCGCAGCCGCTGGGGCCCACGATCGCCACGAACTCGCCCGGCTCGACGTCGAACGACACGTCGTCCAGCACCAACGGGCCGTCGTCCGCGTACCGGAAGGACAGTCGGCGGGCCTCGATCCCGCCGGACAGCACACCCGGGCGCGTACTCGCCGTACGCACCTCGGGCGTCGCCTCCAGCACCGGCTTGATCTCCTCCAACAACGGCAGCACGGCCACCGCCGACACGAACGCCCCCGTCAGCTGGGTGACCGACGTCAGCAGCATCGTCACCGAGGTGTTGAAGGTCAGGAATTCCGCCGCCGACATCGAACCCCGGGCCGGGCCCGCCAGCAGCATGAACATCAGCAGGGTGCAGAGCGGGAGATACACCGCGCCCAGCACCGTGTTGAGGTTCTTGATGCCGCCGACCTTCTGCTGGAGCTCCCGGCTGCGCGCGAACTCGCCCGCCCAGGCCGCGTACGCGTAGTTCTCGGCGGCCGCCACCCGTAGTTTCGGCAGGCCGCGCAGGGTCTGGAAGGCCTGGTTGTTCAGTTTGTTGCCCAGCACCACCAGGCGGCGCTGCCAGCGGACCTGCCACAGGCCGAGTCCGAGGAACACGGCGGCCACGACCACGAGCATGCCGATCGCGGCCAGGGCCATCGGGACGCTGTACCAGAGCAGCAGACCGAGGTTCACGGCACCGACGGTCACCGACTGGGCGACCACCGGGCCGACTCCGGCCAGGGTGCGGCGGATCGCGCTGATGCCCATGGCCGCGCTGGCCAGTTCACCCGTGGAGCGCGACGCGAAGAACTTCGTGGGGAGTCTCAACAGACGGTCCCAGACCGCCGGTTGGAGGGTCGCCTCGATACGGCCCTCCATGCGGAGGATCGTCATGTTCTGCAACAGCAGGAACGCGGCCGACACCACACTCGCGAGCATGATCGCCAGGCAGACCTGCACGATCAGGTTCTCCTGTGCCTTCGGCACGTACTCGCCGAGGATCTTGCCCGTCGCGATGGGGACGAGAGAGCCGAGCGCGACCGTCACCAGACCGCTGAGCAGCAGGCCCGTCATGTCACTGCCGGTGCCGTGGAGGCTGAACCGCATCAGATGCAGCGGGCTCAGCACCCGTTCGGGCAACGGCCGGTAGAACATCACCGCACGCGGCTCGAACTCCGCCGCGTTCGCCTTCTCGATCGGCGTCTCCCGGCCGGACGACGGCTGTACGGCCACATAACCGCCGCGCCGCCACAGCAGCGCCACCGGCGCGCCGGACAGAACCCGGTGCCCGACCAGCGGGCCCACGTTCTCCCGCCACCAGCTCCCGGCGAGGCGTACGGCGCGGACGCGGACCCGGGAGGCGAGCGCGATGCGCTCCACCGGGTCGAGCCGGTCGCTCTCGGTGCCGCTCTGCGCGGGCTCGGAGAGAGCGATCCCCGCCGTCCGGGCGACGAGCTTGCTGGCCGCGTACGTGGCGTCCGCGTCGGCGGCCGTCGTACGCCGGGATGCGGAGGACTTGCCGATGGACGCGAGCAGTGTGCGGTCGGCCTGGGCGCGCACGGCCTCACCGGCCTTGATACCGGCGGCCGTACGGTCCTCGTGGGTGCGCTCCAGCTGCTCGATCCAGCGGTCCAGCGTGGCCAGCAGCCGGTACTGCTGGTCGACCATGCTCTGCCAGACCCCCGGGTCCATCAGCAGGTCGGCCGCCGCCTCCGCGCCGTACAGCGAGCCGTACTGGACGCTGCCGGGCGGTACCTGCATCCAGAACACGTCGTCGTCGGTGGGCGCGGCGGCCTGCTCGGTGGCCATCGGCGCCTGGAAGAGGATCGACAGGCCACGGCCGACGCCCAGGGCGAGGGCGTATTCGAGGGGGCTCGTCTGCGGGGGCACCAGCTGGGGGTTGCCCCATTCGTCGTACGACCAGGTCTCGGTGTTGACCTGCTGGTACAGCTCGCGCAGGCCGATGCGCCGGACCACGCAGTCGCGGAGCGGGCGGGCGACCAGCGTGTGCTGGGGCCCGGCGACCGGGCCGAGCAGCAACGAGCCCGCTTCGAGGCGGCCCAGGTGGTGCCAGTGGCCCTGCCGGCCGGCGTCGACCGCGAACAGGTCCAGGGCGCCGGAGGCCACCAGCCACAGGGTCTGCGGGCCTTCGAGGTCGAGGCGGGTGTGGCCGGCGCAGTCGAGGGGTGTGCCCATGGCGCCGAGCGCACCGAGGACGAGGTCGCCCTCCTCAGGTAGGGAGGTCATCTCATCGCTCCCTGACCAGCTGGGCGTACGCGCCGCCGCGTGCCACCAGCTCCTCGTGCCGGCCGCGCTCCACGATCGTGCCGTGCTGCAGGACGACGATCTCGTCGCTGTCGCGGACCGTGCTGAGCCGGTGGGCGATCACCACGCAGGCGCAGCCGCGCTTGCGCAGGTTGTCCATGACGGTCAGCTCGGTCTCCGCGTCGAGCGCGCTGGTCACCTCGTCGAGGACCAGGATGCTGGGCCTGCGCACCAACGCCCGGGCGATCTCCAGGCGTTGCCGCTGACCGCCGGAGAAGTTGCGGCCGTCCTGCTCGACCCGGCTGTTGATACCGCCCGGCCGGCGGGTCACCACGTCGTACAGGGCCGCGTCCCGCAGCGCCTCAACCACGGCCTCGTCCGGGATCGACGGGTCCCACAGAGCCACGTTGTCGCGGACCGTGCCCTCGAAGAGGAAGACCTCCTGGTCGACGAAGGAGACCGAGGCGGCCAAAGCTCCCCTGGGGATGTCCTCCAGACGCCGGCCGTCGATGCGGATCACACCCTCCCAGGGAGAGTAGAGACCCGAGATCAGCCTGGATACCGTCGACTTGCCGCTGCCGGAGCCGCCGACCAGTGCCACCTGCCGGCCCGGGCCGACGGTGAGGTCGAAGCCGGTGAGCAGGGGTTTGTCGAGGGGGCTGTAGCCGAAGGTGATGTTCTCCAGCTCCACATGGCCGTGCAGGCGGCGGGTGGACTCGACGGCGTCCGGGCGGGCGTACAGCGGGTCCGCCTTGAAGTTCTCCACGTCCTTGAGGCGGGCCACGTCGGCCGCGAAGTCCTGGATGCGGCCAGCCACACCGTTGAGGCGGGTGATCGGCGCGGTGAAACGGGTGACCAACGACTGGAAGGCGACCAGCAGGCCGACGGACAGGTGGCCCTCGACCGCGCGCATGCCGCCGATCCAGAGGATGAGCGCGCTGTTGAGCGTGGCGAGCGTCGGGGCGACGACTCCCAGCCAGGCGCTCGGCACCCCGAGCCGCTGCTGTTCCTCCAGCGTGGTGGCGTGCTGCCCGGCCCACTTGCGGAAGTAGCCCTCCTCGCCGCCGGTCGCCTTCATCGTCTCGATCAGCTGGAGACCGGTGTACGCCGTGTTGGTCAACCGGGCGTTGTCGGCGCGCAGCTTCGCCGTACGGGTCGCGCGCAGCCGGATCACCACCCGCATCGCCACCACGTTCAGCAGCGCCACCGCGATGCCGACGAAGGTGAGCTGCGGGTCGTACGTATAGAGGAGTACGGCGTAGAGGACGACCACGACCGCGTCCACGCCGACGGCCGCGAGGTCGCGGGCCAGGGTCTCGGCGACCGCGTCGTTGGACTGGAGGCGCTGGACGAGGTCGGCGGGGCTGCGCTGCGAGAAGAAGGTGACGGGCAGGCGGAGGAGGTGGCGCAGGAAGCGGGCGCTGGACAGGGTGGAGGAGATCAGCCGGCCGCGCAGCAGGTTGGCCTGTTGCAGCCAGGTCAGCAGGACCGTCAGCAGCACGCACGCGCCCATCGACGCGAACAGCACGCCCAGCAGGGAGGTCTGGCCGCCGATCAGGAACATGTCGATGTAGGTGCGGCTGAGCGCGGGCACCGCCGCGCCGACCGCCACCAGGAGGAGGCTGGCGAGGACGGCGGCGGGCAGGGTGCCGGAGGTGCCGCGCATCCGGGCGGGCATGGCGCCCAGGACGCCGGGCTTGCGGCCGCCTCTCTCGAAGGCGTCGCCGGGCTCCATGACGAGGACGACACCCGTGAAGCTGGAGTCGAAGTCCTCCATCGGCACGAACCGGCGGCCCTTGCCGGGGTCGTTGATGTGGACGCCGCGCCGGCCGAAGCGGCGCCCCATGCCGTCGTAGACGACGTAGTGGTTGAACTCCCAGAAGAGGACGGCCGGTGCCTTCACCTCGGCGAGGGCGGCCACGTCCATCTGCATGCCCTTGGCGGTCAGGCCGTAACTGCGGGCCGCCTTAAGGACGTTGCTGGCGCGGGAGCCGTCCCGGGAGACACCGCAGGCGATGCGCAGCTCCTCCAGCGGGATGTGGCGTCCGTAGTGGCCGAGGACCATGGCGAGGGAGGCGGCCCCGCACTCCACGGCCTCCATCTGCAGGACGGTCGGCGTGCGGACGGTCTTCTGCCGGCCCTTGGGCACCGGGCGCTTCTGCGGGGCCGCCTTGCGTCTGCCGCGCGTCGGAGGCTGGGCGGTGTCCTGGGATGCGGTCACGGGAGCAGCCAATCGATCGGACGCTCGTCGGCCATACGGATCGAACCCGTGGCCATGGTCATGGAGGTCAGCTCGAACGGCGGCCCGTCCTGCGAGGACCACTTGTAGCCCGACTCGGTCGACGCCTTACGGTCCAGCCGTACCGTGACGGCCACCGGCCGGCCCTTCTTGGTGAACTGTTCGCCCAGCTGGCTGTCACCGAGGAACGCGCCGATCGACTGCGGGGTCTGCGCGGTGCGGTCCACCTTCTTCACATGGCCGCGCAGCACGCCGTACTGCTGGGTGGGCGCCGACTGCACGGTCAGGTCCACGGCGGCGTCCTCGGGGATCGAGGCCGCGTTCTCGGCGGGGACGTACACCGTCGCGTAGAGCGGGTCGTCGGTGTCGGCGACCTTCTCGATGGCCGCGACATCGGCGCCGGTCTGGATGATCTGGCCGATCGTGGCGGCGAGTGCGGAGACCCGGCCGGCCGCGACGGACCGTACGACGCTCTCGCCCTCGGTGGTGGCGACCTTGAGGACGGGGGCCTTGGCGGGCAGTCGCTCGCCCTGTTTCGCGAGCACGGCGGTGACCTGGCCGGCCACCGGGCTCTGCAGTACGTAACTGCCCTGGCCGTGGGTGAGGACGGCGGGCGCGCTGACCGTGGACGCGACAGAACCCGTGACGGCCCACACGGACGCGGCGGCCATGGCGACCACCGTCACGGACAGCACCAGCCAGCCCTGGGGGCGGGCGAAACGCACCGGGAGGTCGAGTTCCTCGGGTGACTGGAGCTTGGCGAGGGCCTGTTGGCGGAACTGCACGGGACTTCCCTCACCTGTGCGACTCGGGACAGCGGACTTCCAGGCACCCGAGAGTCCCGGAACCATGTCAGGCGGTTCCGGGACTCAGCGGCGCAAGGGCTCGATCAGAGACCGGCGACCAGGCCCGTGACCGGGGCGGTGTTCAGACCGGTGACACCCTCGACGGTGCCGACGGCCGTGTTGACCAGGCCGGAGACCGGGGCGACGCCGTCCACCAGGCCGGTGACGGTGCCGACGGCGTTGACCGACAGGCCACCGGAGACGGCGTCGAGGGCGGCGTCCGAGATCTCGGCGGTCTCAACCTGGGGGGTGGAGTTCATGATGGAACTTCCCTTCGTATAGCTATTCATAAGGGGGGAGCGGCCCCCTTCTGGGGACAGAACGACGGCCGCACACGTGGGTGCCCACTTCTCGTTTCCGAGAGCTTGGCGGCCCCCGCGGTGCGATGGATCAAAGCAGATCGCCGCCGCGCACATCCAATCAACATGGCCCCTCACCAGCGCACTTGGTGACCATGACGGTTCATCCGTGCAGGCCTGCGCACGCCTTGGGGGCCACTTCTTCACACGGATCGCGGCATCGTCATACGCGGTTCATTGCCAGCCGGAAAACGAAAGGGACAGTCCCGCCTCAAAGGCGCGGTGCACGAGTCACCCCTGTGCAGAACTCCCACCGACCGTGACCCCGCTGAGCATTCGGTGTGGAGATTCCCGGAAGCCGGTTTCCCGGCCGACAGCGAGAACGGACCGCTTGTGCCCGGTGACTGCATGTGTCGGCCCCGCCGTCGAGTTGTCCTTGTTCGCTCTGGAAATATCCGTTTATCACCCCAGGAGCGCGTAAACCGTGCTTGCCCGGGCCGCCAGGTCCCCCGAGCCGGCCATCGTCATCGAGATGTCGGCGAAGGCCATCCGGCGGCCGAGTTTGGTGAGCACCGCCTCGACGAGCACGTCCTCGCCCACGACGGCCCGCTGAAAGCTCGTCGACTGTTGGACCGTGGTCATCGGTACGAAGGAGCCGCGCGCCGCCGACACCGCGATCACCGTCGCCGTGTCGGCCGCCGCCATCAGTGCCTGACCCGACAGGGCGCCGCCCTCGCGTGCGAGCCGGTCGGACCACGGCAGCCGCAGGATCGCGCGGTCCTCGTCCAACTCGACGGCCGAGAGGCTCAGGTCGAGCACCCAGGGGGCGAAGTTGGCGGCGAGGATCTTGTCGGCTTCGGCGGGTGTGAGAGTCATGCGGGCATCGTTCCCGCGGGCCCGCGCGGACGAACGCGGGCGGCGGCAGACGGTGGCTCGGGCGGGAAGTCGTGAAATGGCGTCCGAACTGGGGGCGTAGCGCGCTTTGCGAAATGGAAGATCGAAATCTTTTTGCGGAGCGTTGAACACCCCACTGGAACCATCCGTACCAACTGGCAACCAGGCGCCCCCAGTTCACCCGCCGGACGGCGGCACGGACCCCGTCCCCAGGAGGTCAAGAGTTGAGTCACAAACGAGCCACCAAGCGTAAGGCCTTTATAGCGGCAGGCGGCGTGGCGGCACTCGGAGCGGCGGCCCTCATCCTGCCGAACGCCATGGCGTCGCAGACGGAGTCGAACACCCCCGCGGCGAAGACACTCGCCGCGGGTGACGCCTCGGATCTCGCCTCCCAGCTCCAGGAGTTGCTCGGTGACGCGTTCGCAGGCGCGTACTACGACTCGGGCGAGCAGCAGCTCATCATCAACGTCATCGACGGCCTCGAGATCGACGGCGACGACAACAACGTGATCATCCAGGCCCAGTCGGCCGGTGCGGAGGTCCGTGAGGTCGAGAACAGCTGGTCCGAGCTCCAGGAGGGCGCGGCGACGCTGAAGGAGGAGGCCAGCGTCCCGGGTACCGCCTGGGCGATCGACCCCCGCACGAACAAGCTCCAGGTCACCGCCGACTCCACGGTCACGGGCGAGAACTGGGACACCATCGAGTCGACCGTCAAGTCGCTCGGCTCGGGCATGGCGACCATCAAGAAGTCCGCCGGCACGTTCAAGACCTTCCTCGAGGGCGGCGACGCCATCTTCGGCGGCGGCGCGCGCTGCTCGGCCGGCTTCAACGTCGTCAACGCCGAAGGCGCCCCGGCCTTCCTGACCGCCGGTCACTGCGGTGTCGCCGAGGCCGAGTGGTCCGAGGAGGAGGGTGGCGCGCCGATCGGCACGGTCGACGCGGCGACCGCCACGTTCCCCGGCGCCGGTGACTTCGCCCTGGTCAACTACAACGACCCGGCGACCCAGGCGGCCAGCACGGTCGACCTCGGCAACGGCCAGACGGTGAACATCAACGCGGCCGGCGAGGCCGCGGTCGGCCTCCAGGTCTTCCGCATGGGCAGCACCACCGGCCTTGCCGACGGCCAGGTCACCGGCCTCGAGGCCACGGTGAACTACCCCGAGGGCACGGTCACCGGTCTCATCCAGACCGACGTCTGCGCCGAGCC
>NZ_JBHVDX010000300.1:0-9834 GCF_042802555.1 Streptomyces sp. NPDC057474
TTATTGGCCGGGGGTCCCGGGCGCGCCCCCCCCCCCACACCCGGCGGCGGGTCCGCCCCGGGTTGGGCCCGGGGGGGGGGGGGGGGGGGGGGGGGTCCGCGCCCCCCCCCCCGCGCCCCTGGACAGGCCGACGGGCCCCTGGGTCACAAGTGATCCAGGGGCCCGTCGGAAGACATCAACCGATTACCGCCGGCGGTCAGGCCTCGGTCTTCTCCTCGGCCTCGGGGGCCTCCTCGGTGGCCTCGGCCGCAGCCGGGGTCTCCTCGGCGGAGCCCTCGGTCTCCTCGTCCTCGTCGTCCAGGTCGACGACCTCGCCGTTGGTGTCCTTCACCGTGGAGGACTCGACGACGAGGGCCAGGGCCTTGCCGCGGGCGACCTCGCCGACCAGGAGCTGGACCTGGTTGTTCTGGACGACGGCCTGGGCGAACTGGTCCGGGGACATGCCGGAGGAGGCCGCGCGGCGCATGAGGTGCTCGGTGAGCTCCTCCTGGTTGACGTTCAGCTTCTCCTTGGCGACCAGCTCGTCGAGGACGAACTGGGTCTTGATGCCCTTGACGGCCGCTTCCTTGGTCTCGGCGTCGAACTCCTCGACCGTCTTGCCCTGGATCTCGAGGTACTTCTCGAAATCGAGACCCATCTGGCCGAGCTGGTGGTGCTCCAGGTTGTGCTTGCGGGTGTTGATCTCGTCCTCGAGCAGCTTCTCGGGGACGGGCACCTCGACGATCTCCAGGAGCTTCTCCAGCACACGCTCCTGGGCCTGCGTGGCCTGGTCGTACTGCTTCATGTTCTCCAGGCGCTTACGGCTGTCCGCCTGCAGCTCCTCGAGAGTGTCGAACTCCGAGGCGAGCTGGGCGAACTCGTCGTCCAGGGCAGGCAGTTCACGGGCGGCGACCTGGGTGACCTTGACGGTGACCTCGGCCTCCTTGCCGGCCGCCGAGCCGCCCTTGAGCTCGGAGGTGAAGGTGGCCTCGCCACCGGCCTCCAGGCCCTTCACGGCGTCGTCGATGCCGTCCAGCAGCTCGCCGGAGCCGATGGTGTAGGACACGCCGTCGGCGACGCCGTCCTCCAGGATCTCGCCGTCGACCTTGGCCTCCAGGTCGATCGTCACGACGTCGCCGTCCTCGGCGGCGCGCTCGACCGGGGAGGTGGAGGCGAAGCGCTCGCGCAGCTGCTCGACCGCCTTCTCGATGTCCTCATCGGTGACCTCGACGGCGTCGACCTCGACCTCGATGCCGGAGTAGTCCGGGATCTCGATGGTCGGGCGGACGTCGACCTCGGCGGTGAAGTTCAGCGTCTCGCCGTCCTTCAGCTCCGTGATGTCGACCTCGGGCTGGCCCAGGACGTTGAGCTCGGCCTCGTTGACCGCGTCGGTGTAGAACTTCGGAAGCGCGTCGTTGACCGCCTCCTCCAGGACCGCACCGCGGCCGAACCGCTGGTCGATGACTCGGGCCGGGATCTTGCCCTTGCGGAAGCCCTTCACCGTGACCTGCTGGTTGATCTTCTTGTACGCCGCGTCGAGGCTGTCCTTGAGCTCCTCGAAGGGCACCTCGATGCTGAGCCGAACCCGGGTCGGGTTCAGGGTCTCCACGGCGCTCTTCACGGTTCGGTCTCCTTGGGGGCTGACTTCTTGGGGTTCTGCTGACGTCCCCCGCGGGTGCGGCGGGGCTTCAACGGATTCGCGGCCCTATGAGAGACATGCGAGTGCAGACACACGGGCGCGCAGCTTGCATAGTAACCGCAGGCGGTACACGCCCCAAAAGGTGATCTTGCCGGTGGCGGGCGCGCCGTACCGGCGCGGTGGTCGGGGTGGCGGGATTTGAACCCACGGCCTTCCGCTCCCAAAGCGGACGCGCTACCAAGCTGCGCCACACCCCGTCTGGTGCGACACGTAGGGTACATGCCCGCAGGCCATGCGGTTGCCGCATTTACCGAGTGCGCGGGGGTGTGCGACGGCCGGTGACGGGCGCGGCCCGGAAGGGGTGTGCGGCGGGGGCACCCGACCCGCTACGATGCGTTCTGTGCCGCGGTCGTCCGACCTGCGGCGCAAGCTGTGCGGGCGTAGCTCAATGGTAGAGCACTAGTCTTCCAAACTAGCTACGCGGGTTCGATTCCCGTCGCCCGCTCTGAATGACGCAGGGCCAGGCCAGAGGTTCGATCCTCTGCCTGGCCCTCGTCAATTCCGAGGGCGATTCTCAGTCCCCCGTGTCCCCCGCGTGCCTCTTGGGCTTTCGATCTTGCTTTTTCTTGCCCTTCCGGAGCATCTTCCGGGCCTTGTCGACGAGCCCGCTCACAGCGTCGGCGATCAGCCGATCACGTTTGGCTCCGACCGGGAGGGGGGCGCCGTTCTCGACTGCGGGCCCGTGGATGGCCTGAGTGGTTGGGGTCCCATCCCGTCCACCATCGACCCAGGCAGGGCCGAGCAGACGCCACCCATGACGTCCAGGTCGTTCGTACAGTGCTGGGCCGGAGCGGTAGTTCTGGAGGCCGACCAGTCAGCCGCTGCACGGCTTCCCTCCAAGCGTTTCAAGCGCCTGTTCTCGAAGCTTCGGTAGGCCTAGGCTCGGCTGATGACCTTGGTATTTCACAATGTAATCGTTCACTCGGCAGATCCGGAGGCCCTGGGGCAGTGGTGGGCCGAGGCTCTTGGTTGGGTTGTGGTCCACCGCTCCGATGTGGAGTTCGCGATCCGCCCGGAGCCGGATCGCCGACCGGGGTTGGAGTTCGTCCGGCTTGATGAGCCCAAGAAGGCCAAGAGCCGACTGCATCTCGACTTCGTGCCTGATGATCAGGACGCCGAGGTGGCTCGCCTCGAGGCTCATGGCGCACAGCGTGTTGATATTGGTCAGGGCGACCAGTCGTGGGTTGTCATGGCAGACCCCGAAGGCAACGAGTTCTGTGTCCTTGGCCGACGACCTCAGTGAGAACCCCAGAGAGCGCGCGTGTCCAGCCTGGCGGGCTTGCCGTTTGACGACGCGACATGGATCGAGCCACCGGTTTGCCCGGAATGCGGGGCATTGGTTCGCGTTTACCCCACGAACTACGACCGATGGGTCAGCCTCGCCATGGTGGAGTTGCCCGCCAAGGACGTCCCAGAGGCCTTCCGGTGGCATTTGACGAGGCTTCCGGATCGATCCCCCATCCCCACGGACATCGTGGCCGTACGGGTCCACGGAATCGATCCGCTGCCGAGCGAACCCGTCGTGCCGGCCCACCGCATGATGTGCGTCCCCGAGTGGGAAGTGCCGTAGAGCGCGACGGAGAGCACGCAGTGCGGTTTGCGTCTCTCGCGTGCCCGATCAGGTGGCGACCGGCGGGGAAGTAGCGGGGACGCCGGGGAGCGACCCGAGAACCCGCACGTCAGCGACTCGCCAGGTCGGCCCCGGTCTACATACGCGATCTTCCGCACCAGCTACGCGGGTTCGATTCCCGTCGCCCGCTCCGACAGCCTCCGGCCCGGTTTCGAGGGATTCCTCAAACCGGGCCGGAGGTTTTTTGACGCCTCACGGGTTGTCGCCTCACCGTACGCATCCAGACGGTCACTAGAACTGGATCGAGTTGAGCGTGTCCGCTATCGAGTTCAGGAAGCGTTGGATGTCGTCGGCCATGCCCGTCGAGGCGAGGAAGAAGCCGAAGAGGATGGCGACGACGGCCGGTCCGGCCTTGATCGTCCCTCCTCGCATCAGGACTACCAGGATGATCCCCAGCAAGAGCACCACTGACAGCGAAATGGCCACAACAGATCACACCCTCGGTCGGTCCGCACTCCCGGCCCGGGGCGCCGACCCCACGCGCACCCCGCCAGAACCATCGTGCCACCAACCGGGCCGTCCTATGCAGCAGCTGAGACAACGTCGGTCACGGCACCGCACGCGCGCCACCCGCGCCCCCGGCCAACAGGGGGGCGTCGGGAGTGAATTCAGAGTGATCGTTTCCGTGCACACACAACCCGTCCGCAGGTAATTCGAATTGTTGCCACAGACACATCAAGGGGCGCGACCAGGGCGGTAATTAACCGGACATTTCACCGGAGTCGCCTGCGCACGCTATGCACCATTTAGTCGGGATGAATGCGGACAGACTGACGCACATCATGTGCCTTGCGGTGTACGCACGGTGATGCTCTGCCCGATGACGACTTCACCGAATCCTGGGTACTCGTGGGTGACACGTACTCCTCAATACAGGATTCACGTCGGTGGTTTTACGAAATCGCACAGACAACGCTAGGGTGCCTCAGATGTTCACCGCTGCCTCGTCCCCCACTTGCGCAGCGAGTGCTCGGACCGCCCCCCGGAGTTCCCGGTGGGAGGGTCTGTGACGAACTCGCTGCGACCGCACGGCCGGCCCAGGGCGCCGCTCCCACCGGCACAGTCACCACAGTCGTCGGCCGACGGAGTGCCGAGTCCGCGCTCGCTGAAGTCCTCGTCCCCCCACCTGACGTCAAGTGGCGCCTCCCCGGAGGCCAGACCGGCCAAACAACGTGACGCGTTCTTCGACAACGCCAAATACCTCGCCATCGTGCTCGTCGCGATGGGGCACGCGTGGGAGCCGCTGACCGACCACAGCCGCGCCGCCGAGGCGCTGTACATGTTCGTGTACACGTTTCACATGCCGGCGTTCATCATCATCTCCGGGTACTTCTCTCGCAGTTTCGACATGCGCGCCGACCGGCTCCGGCGGCTGGTCACCGGTATCGCCGTGCCGTACGTCCTCTTCGAGGTCGCGTACTCCCTCTTCAAGCGGTACGGGAACGACGATCCCTCGCACCCGATCAGCCTGCTCGACCCCTGGTACCTCACCTGGTTCCTGATCGCGCTGTTCGTGTGGCGGCTGACGACGCCGCTGTGGAAGGTGGTGCGCTGGCCGATCCCGGTGGCGCTCGGCATCGCGGCGCTCGCCTCCGTCTCGCCCGACATCGGTGACGACCTGGACCTGCAACGCGTCCTGCAGTTCCTGCCGTTCTTCGTCGTCGGTCTCTTCATGAAGCCCGCGCACTTCCAGTTCATGCGGCGCCGCGAGGTGCGGACCCTGTCCGTGCCGGTGGCGGCGGGCGCGCTGGCGCTGGCGTACTGGGTGGGCCCGGACATGAACTCGGCCTGGTTCTACCACCGTGACAGCGCACAGGAGTTGGGTGCGCCGTGGTGGGCCGGGGTCGTCATGACCTTGGCGCTCTTCGGCTGCTCGATGGTGCTCACCACCTGCTTCTTCGCCTGGGTGCCCCGGCGGAAGATGTGGTTCACCGTCCTGGGCGCGGGAACGCTGTACGGCTACCTGCTGCACGGGTTCCTCGCGAAGGGCTCGCGCTTCTGGGACTGGTACGACGCCTACGCGTGGGTCTACCAGCCGCTCGGCGAGCTTCTCCTCACCTTCTTCGCGGCGGCCGTCATCACCCTGCTGTGCACCCCACCGGTGCAGCGGATGTTCCGGTTCGCCATGGAGCCCAAGATGGAGTGGGCCTTCAAGCGGGACGCCACCGAGCTGGCCCGCGAGCGCGGGAAGGCCGGGGCCAAGGCGTAGACCCCGGCTCCTTCGCCCCTCAGCGGTTGTCCGTCACCTTCTCGGCCGCCGGTTCGTCCGGCAGGCCGAGGAGGTTTCGCATGTGGGCGTACTTCCGGGTCAGCCGGGTGCGGGTGGGCTCGTCCAGGACGGCGAGGCGGGTCGGGTTCGCGTTGTGCGCGAGGTCCGACTGCTTGACCAAGAGGGCGCCCGGGGTGGCGAGGATGCGGGCGGCGTACGCCTCCGGAGACTCGCCCGGCCGCTTGGTGAGGGCCAGCACGATGGCCTTCGTACGGGAGGTCAGGGGGGCGTCGGCGAGCCACTTCCCGGTGAGGGCGTCGTCCTCGATGGCGTCGTGCAGCCAGGCTGCGGCGATCTGCTCCTCGTCGCCGCCGCGGGTGGCTACGCCGTGGGCCACCGCTTGGAGGTGCTCGGTGTAGGGGCGGCCGGCCTTGTCGGTCTGGGCGGCGTGTGCGGTCCTTGCGAGGGCCTCTACTTCGGGGAGGGGAAGGGGGGTTGGGGGGATCATCGGGTCGGGGCTCCTGTCGTGTGGTGGCTTGCGGGCCTGGATTGTCGCCCCCGCCGCCCCTACCCGTCCCATCCCCAGGGGCTGCGCCCCTGGAACCCCGGCCGAGAGCTCGGGGGATGGGGCTCGTCTTCGAGTACGGGTTCGTTGTGGTTGATCGCGCGATTCCCCGCGCCCCTTACGGGCCCGGCCAAACGCCTATTTGGTGGCCGTCGGGCCCTCTCGGCAGATCAGCAGGAGGGCTCGGTCGTCGTTGACGTCCTTGGCTACGGCCTCGATGAGGTGCCAGGCGGCGCCGTGGAAGCCGCCGGCTACGTAACGGTCGGCCTCGCCGGTGAGGCGGTCGATGCCCTCGACGATGTCCCGGTCGGAGGTCTCGACAAGGCCGTCGGTGAAGAGCATCAGGACGTCGCCGGGGCGGAGGGAGCCCTTGACCGGGTCGAACTGGGCACCGTCGTACACGCCCAGGAGGGGGCCCTCGGCGGCCTTCTCCTCCCAGCGGCCGGTGCCGGCGCTGAGCTGGAGGCCCGGCGGGTGGCCTGCGGAGAAGAGTTCGTAGTCGCCGGAGTCTAGGTCGAGGACGAGGTGGATGGAGGTCGCGAAGCCCTCGTCCCAGTCCTGGCGGAGAAGATAGCCGTTCGCCGCGGGGAGGAACGCGTGCGGTGGGAGCGATCCCAGCAGACCGCCGAAGGCGCCGGAGAGGAGCAGGGCGCGGGAGCCCGCGTCCATGCCCTTGCCGGAGACGTCGGTGAGGACGACTTCGAGGGTGCGGCCGCCGTTCGTACGGGCGGCCACGACGAAGTCGCCGGAGAAGGACTGGCCGCCCGCCGGGCGCAGGGCCATCTCGCGGTGCCAACCGGCCGGCAGCTGCGGCAACTTGCTCTGCACCCGGATGCGTTCACGCAGGTCGAAGAGCATGGTGCCGCCGCGCCGCCAGGGGACGCCGACGCGGCTGCGGAACTGGGCGATGAGGAGACCGAAGAAACCGCAGGCGGCGACCACGAGCACTATGCCCGGCGTCACCCGGGCCGGGCCCTCGGTGTAGGGGCCGAGCTTCACGGACTCCACGATCAGCGCGCTCGCGGCGGCCGCGTACAGGCCGAGGAGGCTGGCGGGGCGGAGCAGCAGGCCGCCCGCGACGATGGGGAGGACGAGGACGGCGGGTGAGAACCACACCTCGTCGATCATCGTGAGGCAGGCGATCAGCGGGATCATCAGCAGCAGACCGGCTAGGGCGATCCAGTCGGAGCCGTCCCCGCGGAAGTAATCGACGGCGGATTTGCGCACGCCGGTGCGGGCCCGGTGAACCAGCTTCTTCATCCGGGCCGTGAGCGTATCGGCCGCCGCGCGCCGCTCTCGTCCTGCTGCCATTGTTCGGGACCTTATCCATCGGACCAGCCCCTGTGCACAGGAGGTCCTACTTGTCCCCCTTCCGAGGGCCGGTTCACGACGAATCTCACACAGATCTCACACCGGAACGCGTCCTTCGGCCCCCGTGCACCCTCGGTGCGGCACCTGGGAAGGATCCCACGTCGAACCGTGACGCGCGGGCCGAATTCGCTCGCTCGTACCGGATCGCCCTGCTAGGCATGGCGTATGACGACTGAGCTGCGGGCGCTGCGCAAGGAAGACTGGAACGTCTGGTACGACAACCTCCTCCGCGCCTTCGGCGGCGCCACCGAATTGGCCGAGCAACGGGAGTTGTGGCAGGCGCTCACGCCGTACGACCGCTCCATCGGCGCGTGGGACGGCGACCAATGCGTGGGTTCGGCCGGAGCGTTCGACTTCCGGCTCACGGTGCCCGGGGGCGCCGTCGTCCCGGCGGCGGGCGTCACGATGGTCGGTGTCGCGGCCACGCACCGGCGGCGCGGGGTACTGACCTCCATGATGCGGCGGCAGTTGGACGACGTCCGCTCCTGGGGCGAGCCGCTGGCCGTGCTGACCGCGTCCGAGCCGGTGATCTACGGCCGGTTCGGGTACGGCCTCGCCACGCACCGGCTCAGTGCCGACATCGACACCACCCGCGTACGGCTGTCCGTACCGCCCGGCACCGATGACGTACGTCTGCGGTACGCGGACCCCGCCGATGTGCTCGACGCGTGCGAGGCGGTGTACGCCCGCCGGGTGCCGGAGCGGCCGGGGATGCTGGCTCGGCGGCCCGGCTGGGAGCGGCTGGACCTGCTCGACACGGACCGCCACCGGGACGGGGCGTCGCCCCTGCAGTGCGTGGTGGCCGAGCGGGTCGACGGGGCCGGCTCCGAGGTGGTCGGGTACACGCGGTTCCGGATCAAGTCCGACTGGGGGCCGAGCGGGGCGGAGGGTGTCGTCCAGCTGAGCGCGCTGGAGGCGGTGGACCCCGCCGGGCGCGCCGCGTTGTGGCGGTTCCTCTTCGACATCGACCTGACGGGGTGCATCATCGCTCACCGGCTGCCCGTGGACGAGCCGGCGCTGCACCTGGTGTCGGACATCCGCCGGTGCGGGCTGCGGGTCAGGGACGACCTGCACCTGCGGCTCGTGGATGTCGGCGCGGCCCTCCGCGCGCGGACCTATCAGGCGCCGCTGGACGTGGTGTTCGAGGTCCAGGACGCCTTCTGCCCCTGGAACGAGGGGCGTTGGCGGCTCACCGGCGACCCGAAGGGCGCGACCTGCGAGCGGACCGCCGACGCCGCCGATCTCTCCCTTTCCGTCCGGGAGTTGGGGGCGGCCTATCTGGGCGGCGTGAGCCTGTCCTCCCTGGCCGCGGCCGGGCGGGTGCGGGAGCTGCGGCAGGGGGCTCTGACGGAGGCGTCCGTGGGGTTCCTCGCGTCGGGGCCGGCACCCTGGCTGCCGCACGGGTTCTAGGGCGCGGAGCCCGAACTCACCTCTGTGGTCCGGGGGTTCACCTCTGTGGTCCGGGGGTTCACCTCTGTTGGCAGGCCGGGCACCAGAAGAGGTTGCGGGCGGCGAGATCGGCGGTGCGGATCTCGCCGCAACAGATGTGGCAGGGCATGGTCGCCCTGCGGTACACGTACACCTCGCCGCCGTGGTCGTCGACGCGAGGCGGGCGGCCCATGGCCTCCGGGGTGTGTTCCGGGCGGACGGTGTCGATGCGGTTGTGGCGTACGCCCTCGCGCATGAGACCGACGAGGTCGGCCCAGATCGCGTCCCACTCCGCCGGGGTGACGTCCCTGCCCGCGCGGTACGGGTCGATGCCGTGCCGGAAGAGGACCTCGGCGCGGTAGACGTTGCCGACGCCCGCGATCACCTTCTGGTCCATGAGGAGCGCGGCGATCGTCGTACGGCTGCGGGAGACGCGGGCGTACGCGCGTGCCGGGTCGGCGTCGGGGCGGAGCGGGTCCGGGCCGAGGCGGGCGTGTATCACCTGCTTCTCGGCGTCCGCGATCAGCGCGCAGGTCGTCGGGCCGCGGAGGTCCATGTACGACGTGTCGTTGCGCAGCCGAAGACGGACGGTGTCCGTGGGCGGGGGTGCGGGGGCCGGGCCGAAGGTGACCTTGCCGAAGAGGCCCAGGTGGATGTGCACCCATTCCTCGGTGTCCGGGTCGCCGAAGTGCAGGAAGAGGTGTTTGCCGTGGGCCTCGGCGGTGCCGAGCGGGGTGTCCGTGAGGAGGGCAGCCGCGTCGGCGAACTTGCCCTGGGGGCTCGTGACGTGGGCGTTCCGGCCGCCGAAGTGGGTGAGACAGTCCTCGGCGAGGCGGTGGATGGTGTGCCCCTCCGGCACGGGGGCCTCCGGCGGTTCGACAGGGTGGGTGGGGGGTGGCTGGGTGGGGGGTGGCTGGGTGGGGGTGCGTTTTCGGGTGCGGGTGGGTGGGGGC
>NZ_JBHVDX010000301.1:0-9811 GCF_042802555.1 Streptomyces sp. NPDC057474
TCCGTATCGGATGCGGGCCTCGCGTAGTCGTGCGGTCCTGACGGGATTTGAACCCGCGGCCTCCACCTTGACAGGGTGGCGAGCACTCCAAACTGCTCCACAGGACCAGGTTTCGCAGTCCGCGCCTTGTTGCCGCGCTGGCCTGCGAGAAGAGACTGTACAGGAGCGGGACCCCCCGGTCGAACTCACTCAGCGTGCGGGATCCGTCACGGAACCGCCGCGTCGATCGCCTTCACGATCCGCTTGTCGGAGACGGGGTAGGCCGTACCGAGGGCGTGGGCGAAGTAGCTGACGCGCAGCTCCTCGATCATCCAGCGGATCTCCAGGACGGAGGAGGGGACGGGCCGGCCCTGGGGGAGCTGTTCCAGCAGCCAGGCGTACTCGTCCCGCATCTCGTGGACCTTCTCCATGCGGGCCGTGTCCCGCTGGACTCCGGTCGGCATCTGCTGCAGGCGCCGGTCGGCCGCCACCAGATAGCGCATCAGGTCCGGCAGTCGGCGCAGCCCCGCCTCCGTGACGAAGCCGGGCTTCACGAGGGCGTCCAGCTGCCCCCGTACGTCCGCGAGGTTGGCGAGGAGGGCCGGGCTGCGCGTGGACTTCAGACGGCGCTCACAGGCCTGCCAGGCGGCCAGCACCTGCTGCACCTGGCCGACCGTACGGACCGTCGTGTCGACGATCTCGGCGCGCACCTTGTCGTACAGCTTGCGATATGACGACTCGTCCCACGCCGGCCCGCCGAAGTCGGTGATCAGCTTGTCGGCCGCCGCCATCGCGCAGTCGTCGAACAGCGCCTGGATCGAACCGTGCGGGTTCGCGGACAGCGCCAGCTTCTGCGCGTTCGTCAGCTTTTCGGAAGCGAACTTCGCGGGGTTGACCGGAATATTGCGGAGGATGAGCCTCCGGGTGCCTTTCCACATCGCTTCGGCCTGCTCCGCCTCGGTGTCGAAGAGGCGTACGGAGACGGTGTTCGCCGTCGGTCCGTCGTCGACGAGCGCCGGATACGCCTTCACCGGCTGCCCGGCCCGGCGGGTCTCGAAGACACGGGTGAGCGAGCCGATCGTCCAGTCGGTCAGGCCCTTGCGTTCCAGGGACTCGCCGCCCTGGCGCTCGGCGGTGGCCGCGGCCGCCTGCGAAAGGGCCTGACGCGCTTTCGGCTTCAGCCGGAGCCGCAGCGACTCCAGGTCCTTGTCCTCGGCCAGCTTCCGGCGCCGTTCGTCGACGATCCGGAAGGTGATCTTCAGATGGTCGGGGACCCGAGCCCAGTCGAAGTCCTCGGGCGTCACCGGCACGCCCACCATGCGCTTCAGCTCGCGTGCCATCGTCACCGGCAGCGGCTCCTGCAAGGGGACCGCCTGGTCCAGGAACCGCTGCGCGAAGTTCGGCGCCGGTACGTAGTTCCGGCGGATCGGCTTCGGGAGGGAACGGATCAACTCCGTCACCACCTCCTGCCGCAGACCCGGGATCTGCCACTCGAAGCCCTCGTCCGTGACCTGGTTGAGGACCTGGAGGGGGATGTGGACCGTCACGCCGTCCGCGTCGGCGCCCGGCTCGAACTGGTACGTGACACGGAACTTCAGCTGCCCCTGGCGCCAGGAGTCCGGGTAGTCGGCCTTCGTGACCGCCTCCGCCGACTCCCGGATGAGCATCTCCCGCTCGAAGTCCAGGAAGTCGGGCTGCTCGTGGCGCTTGTGCTTCCACCAGGAGTCGAAGTGGGCGCCGGAGACGACATGCTCGGGGACCCGCTGGTCGTAGAAGTCGAAGAGCGTGTCGTCGTCGACCACGATGTCCCGGCGCCGGGCCCGGTGCTCCAGCTCCTCGACCTCGCTGAGGAGCTTGCGGTTGTCGGCGAAGAACTTGTGGTGCGTACGCCAGTCGCCCTCGACGAGCGCGTTGCGGATGAACAGCTCGCGGCTGGCCTCCGCGTCGATCCTGCCGTAGTTGATCTTCCGCTGGGCGACGATCGGTACGCCGTACAGCGTGACCTTCTCGTACGCCATCACGGCCGCCTGGTCCTTCTCCCAGTGCGGCTCGCTGTACGTCCGCTTGAGGAGATGCTCGGCGAGCGGCTCGACCCACTCCGGCTCGATCTTCGCGTTGACGCGCGCCCAGAGGCGGCTCGTCTCCACCAGCTCCGCCGACATGACGAAGCGCGGGGGCTTCTTGAAGAGGGCCGAGCCCGGAAAGATCGCGAACTTGGCGTTCCGGGCGCCCAGGTACTCGTTCTTCCCGGTGTTTCTCCCGCCCTCTCCCCCGGCGTCCTTCACGTCCTTCATGCCGATGTGGGAGAGCAGGCCGGCGAGGAGCGAGAGATGGACGTGCTGTTCGGGGGCGTCGTCCTCGTTGAGATGGATGTCCATCTGCTTGGCGACCGTGCGCAGCTGGCTGTAGATGTCCTGCCACTCGCGGATGCGCAGGAAGTTGAGGTACTCCTGCTTGCACATCCGGCGGAAGGACGACGAGCCGCGCTCCTTCTGCTGCTCGCGGACGTACCGCCAGAGGTTGAGGTAGGCGAGGAAGTCGCTCGTCTCGTCCTTGAAGCGGGCATGCTGCTGGTCCGCCTGGGCCTGCTTGTCGGCGGGGCGCTCGCGCGGGTCCTGGATGGACAGCGCGGCGGCGATCACCATGACCTCGCGGGCACAGCCGTTCTTGTCGGCCTCCACGACCATGCGGGCCAGGCGCGGGTCGACGGGCAGCTGGGACAGCTTGCGCCCCATCTGGGTCAGGCGGTTGCGTACGTCCTTCTGCGTCGGGTCCAGCGCGCCGAGCTCCTGGAGGAGCTGGACGCCGTCGCGGATGTTGCGGTGGTCCGGCGGGTCGATGAAGGGGAACTTCTCGATGTCGCCGAGGCCGGCCGCGGTCATCTGGAGGATGACGCTCGCCAGGTTCGTACGGAGGATCTCGGCGTCCGTGAACTCCGGGCGGGCGTCGAAGTCGTCCTCGGAGTACAGCCGGATGCAGACACCGTCGGACGTACGGCCGCAGCGGCCCTTGCGCTGGTTGGCGCTGGCCTGCGAGATCGCCTCGATCGGCAGCCGCTGGACCTTGGTCCTGTGGCTGTAGCGGGAGATGCGGGCGAAGCCCGGGTCGATCACGTACTTGATGCCGGGGACCGTGAGGGAGGTCTCGGCGACGTTCGTGGCCAGAACGATCCTGCGGCCCGTGTGCGGCTGGAAGACGCGGTGCTGCTCGGCGTGCGACAGCCGGGCATAGAGGGGGAGCACTTCCGTGAAGCGGTACTGCTTCTTGATGAGCGCGTCCGCCGTGTCACGGATCTCCCGCTCACCCGAGAGGAAGACCAGGATGTCGCCCTTCCCCTCCCCCTGAAGCTCCTCGACGGCATCGCAGATCGCGGTGATCTGGTCGCGGTCGGCGTCCTCGCCGTCCTCCTCCAGGAGCGGTCGATAGCGCACCTCGACGGGGTACGTACGGCCGCTGACCTCGACGATCGGGGCGTCGCGGAAGTGGCGGGAGAAGCGCTCGGGGTCGATGGTCGCGGAGGTGATGACGACCTTGAGGTCGGGGCGCTTGGGCAGCAGCTGGGCCAGGTAGCCCAGCAGGAAGTCGATGTTGAGGGACCGCTCGTGGGCCTCGTCGATGATGATCGTGTCGTAGGCGCGCAGCTCGCGGTCCGTCTGGATCTCGGCGAGCAGGATGCCGTCCGTCATCAGCTTGACGAAGGTCGCGTCCGGGTTCACCTGGTCGGTGAAGCGCACCTTCCAGCCCACGGCCTCACCGAGAGGGGTCCGCAGCTCCTCCGCCACGCGCTCGGCGACCGTACGGGCGGCGATACGACGGGGCTGTGTGTGCCCGATCATGCCGCGTACGCCACGCCCCAGCTCCATACAGATCTTGGGGATCTGGGTCGTCTTCCCGGAACCGGTCTCACCCGCGACGATGACGACCTGGTGGTCGCGGATGGCGGCCGCGATGTCGTCCTTCTTCTGGCTGACGGGCAGCTGCTCGGGGTACGAGACGGTCGGCACGCGCGCGGCGCGCTCGGCCATGCGGGACTCGCCCTTGGCGACCTCCGCCTCGATCTCGGCGAGCACGGCGGCCCGGGCCTCGGGCTTACGGATCTTGCGCGCGCCTTCGAGCCTGCGTCCGAGCCGGTGCGCGTCGCGCAGGGAGAGCTCGGCCAGGCGAGGGGCGAGGGCGCCGAAGGCGGGGGCGGGGGCAGGGTGAGTGGACATACGCGACCCAGGATCTCACCTCCGGGAAACGAGGGGCGAACGCTTTTGCGTCCGCCCGTCGCTGCCAGGTGCACGGAGGGGACCAGGCCCGGCTTCCCGTGAACGACGAGGACCCCCTCCGGTTGCCCGGAGAGGGTCCTCGTGCGATGTGGCTGGGGCCGGGATCGAACCGGCGACCTATCGCTTTTCAGGCGATCGCTCGTACCAACTGAGCTACCCAGCCACGATGTTTCACGTGAAACACCAGCGGTCCTGACGGGATTTGAACCCGCGGCCTCCACCTTGACAGGGTGGCGAGCACTCCAAACTGCTCCACAGGACCAAGCTTGTGCGGGAACTAGTCTCGCACAGGGTGTTGCGTACCCCCAACGGGATTCGAACCCGTGCTACCGCCTTGAAAGGGCGGCGTCCTAGGCCGCTAGACGATGAGGGCTATCGGCCCGCCTGCGCGCTTCTCAGCGCGTCGGGGACGTGTTGAAGCATATGGGATGGCAGGAGGTATCGCCAAAACGGTTTACGGGCCACTGGGGGACTCCTCGGTTGGCGTGCTTCCCGAGGGTGACGGGGACTGTTCGCCGCCGGGTTCGGCACCCGGCTGGTTCTCCTTCGGCAGGTGGCGGCTGACCTCGGCCGTTGTCAGGCCCAGGCCGCCGAGTTTGATCTCGTCCCAGGCCTGGAGGCGGCGGGTGTCGCGGTCCAGATAGAGCACCGAGGCCTCGATCGGGTCGGGGTGCTTGCCCTCCACGGCGCGCAGACCGCTGCCGCCGGTCGAGCCCTCGATGCGCAGGCGGGTGCCCTCGTCGAGGACCTCCATCTCCGGGTGGTGCAGGTGCCCGGCGAGGACGAGCGGGACGTCGCCGTCCGTCTCCCGGGCGGCGTCCGGGTTGTGGGCGATCGCGATGTCCACGGGGGTGCCCGCCGCCTTCTGGGCGCGCAGGGCGTCCGCCAGTCGCGCCCCGGCCGCCTCCTCCGAGGGCAGGCCCGACCTCTCGGTCGAGCGGTCCGGGGTGAACTGCGGGTCCCCCATCCCCGCGAAGCGCAGCCCGCCCACGGTCACCGCCTTCCCCTCGTCGAGGACGTGCGTGTTGTCGATGCCCTCCAGATAGCGCTGCGTCTCGCGCGAGTCGTGGTTGCCGCGCACCCAGACGTACGGGGCTCCGAGGTCGGCGATCGGGTCGAGGAACGCGTTCTCGGCGGCGCTGCCGTGGTCCATGGTGTCGCCGGAGTCGACGATGACGTTGATCTCGTACTGCTCCACCAGCGAGGCGATGATCTTCCAGCTCGCGGGGTTCAGATGGATGTCGGAGACGTGCAGGACGCGGATGGTGGTCGGGTCCGGCTGGTACGCGGGGAGCGTGGACGTGACGTTGTACAGCTTGGTCACGTTCGTCACCAGGCGCGCCAACTCCTTCTGGTAGACGTCGAATTCGGTGACGATGCTGCGCGCGTCGCCGACGAGGGAGGGCGCGGAGGAGAGCAGGCCCGAGAACTTCGGCTCCAGGACGGAGTTGGGGTTCCAGGTGGCGGCGGCCGTCCCTCCGGCGCCGGCCAGGAGTGCGAAGGCGATGCCGCCGGCGGCCAGGGCGCGGCGGGGGCGGCGGTACACGGCGAGGCCGAGTGCGGTGGCCCCGGAGACAACGGCGACGCCGGAGCGTACGGCCAGGTCGATGGTGCCGTGCTGCACGTCGGAGGCGATCTCCTCCTGCAGCCCGGAGATCCGCTCGGGGTGGTCGACCAGGGCCTGGGCGCGCTCCGGGTCGAGCTGGTCGACGTTCACGTCCAGGCGTACGGGGGCGTTGTGGCTGCGCAGCTCCAGGGCGCCCAGCGGGGAGAGGTTGATCTTCGTGCCGCCGGCGAGGGAGGGGCGCAGGGTCATCGTCGTGTTCATGGGGCCGACGGGGGTTCGTACGTTCCCCACGATCAGCAGGCCCAGCCAGGCGCCGAGCAGGACCACCGCGACCAGACCGATCGCGCGCCCCCAGGGGTGGGGGTGGTGGACCAGCTCGACGGTCGGGTGCGCGCGGCGTGAGCGGTAGTGCCGGGCCAGGGCGCGGGGGGCCCGGGGCATGGCTCGGCGGATGCGGCGGAGGGTCGTACGCAGGGGGTTGGCGGCGGTGGCGGTGGCGGGGACGCGGGCCATTGGTCCCGTATGCCCAGGGGTGGGGGCGGATATGCGGCGGGGGGATGTGGGGGTCGGGGGCCGGGTCGTTGTGCTTCGTGTGCCTGGTCGTTGTGCCTTGTGTGGCTTTTCGCGCTGCTCGCGTCTCTCGTACGCGCGTGTCGTGCACGACAATGGCCGTGTGCTGGAGATGACGCGCGAGGAGTTCGAGGAACTGGTCGCCGAGGCGTTGGACCGGATTCCGCCGGAGCTGACGCGGCTGATGGACAACGTGGCGGTGTTCGTCGAGGACGAGCCGCCCGCCGACGACCCCGAGCTGCTCGGGCTGTACGAGGGGACTCCGCTCACGGACCGCGGGGAGTGGTACGCGGGGGTGCTGCCGGACCGGATCACGATCTACCGGGGGCCGACGCTGCGGATGTGCGAGACGCGGGAGGACGTGGTCGCTGAGACCGAGGTGACCGTGGTGCACGAGATCGCGCATCACTTCGGGATCGACGATGCGCGGTTGCATGCGTTGGGGTACGGATAGCCGCGGGGTGCGGTGGTGCCGGGCTCCGGCCGTGTGTTCCGGCTGCGTGCGGATCGGTGGGTTTCGAGTACGTGCCGGTGTGTGGGGGCTGGTCGCACGGTTGCCCGCGCCCCTTCGGGTGCGATGCTTGGGCCGGGGCGGTGAAGCGCGGCATTCTCAGGCGGCAGTCGTAGGGGCTTCGGGCGGCGCGTGTCTTCTTGTGTGCGGCGGGAGTTGGGCAGGGGGACTCCTCTTTCCGCCCCCCCTCGGAGGTGGCCGCCGTGCGCGCCTTGAACGTATCCGTCCGTCTGGCCGCCACGGTCATGGCCGTCGCGGCAGCCGCCGGCTGTATGAGCGTGGGGGACGAGGGGCGGAAGCCCGGGCCGTCGCCGTCCGCGGGGCAGCGGGGTGGGGAGAAGCCGGACGGGGGCTCCGCGGTGACGGGCGGAGGCGGTACGGGGTACCAGGCCGGGCAGGGGAAACGGCACGGCTCCGCCTCGCCCGACCCTTCCGCGTCCAAGTCCGCTTCGGCCTCCGCGTCGGCCTCCGGGGCCGCCGAGCCGCCCGGGAGGGCGACGCCGCCGAAGGGGGGCAAGGACGAGGGGAAGGGGGAGCTGCCGGAGGAGCCCGAGCCGACGAAGGGGGAGCCGACTCCTACGCCGACAGTCGTGGAGCCTGAGCCGGAGCCGACGAAGCCGGTGGAGTCGTCGACGCCGGGCCCTTCGGCCGAGCCGTCGTCGTCCGCGCATGAGCAGGGGGCGCAGTTGGTGGACAGGGAGCCGGCGCCTCGGGCGGGGGACGCGGCGTAGGGCTTGGGGAGTTGGCTGCGGCCCCCGCCGGATTCTCGCGGCCCTTGTCGCCCACCTCACCCCCACGCCGAAAGCATCGGCTCCTGACCTGCGGGTATCCGCCCAGTTTGCCTTGGAGGGCGGTGGGTGCGTATGGTGGTAGATCGTTTGATCCAATTTGCCCGGCGCCACCACAGAGCGCGCCGTGTGGCGCGTACTCTCCCTTGCCGTGGCGGACCGCATAGAGGCGGTCGTGTGCGAATCACGGAGTTGACGGGCGCGTGCCGACGAGACTCCGGAAGGTTTCGCATACGCATGTCCATTTCCAGTACTGATCACGTCGTCGTGCCCGAGAACGTCGAGGGCGTCGAGGGCGCGAAGAGCGCCTCCGTCGAGGCGGCTCCCGAGGTCACCTTCGCGACCCTGGGTCTCCCCGAGGGCGTCGTGCGCAAGCTCGCGCAGAACGGCGTGACCACCCCCTTCCCGATCCAGGCCGCGACCATCCCGGACGCCCTGGCCGGCAAGGACATCCTCGGCCGTGGCCGCACCGGCTCCGGCAAGACCCTCTCCTTCGGTCTGCCGCTGCTGACGCAGCTGTCCGGCAGCCACACGGAGAAGAAGAAGCCCCGCGGCATCATCCTCACGCCGACGCGTGAGCTCGCGATGCAGGTCGCGGACGCCCTTCAGCCGTACGGCGACGTCCTCGGCCTGAAGATGAAGGTCGTCTGTGGCGGTACGTCGATGGGCAACCAGATCTACGCCCTGGAGCGCGGCGTCGACGTCCTCGTCGCCACCCCGGGCCGACTGCGCGACCTCATCAACCGTGGCGCCTGCTCCCTGGAGAACGTCCAGGTCGCCGTGCTCGACGAGGCCGACCAGATGTCCGACCTGGGCTTCCTGCCCGAGGTCACCGAGCTGCTCGACCAGATCCCGGGCGGCGGCCAGCGCATGCTGTTCTCGGCCACGATGGAGAACGAGATCTCCACGCTGGTCAAGCGCTACCTGAGCAACCCGGTCACGCACGAGGTCGACAGCGCCCAGGGCAACGTCACGACCATGTCGCACCACATCCTCATCGTGAAGCCCAAGGACAAGGCGCCGGTCACCGCCGCGATCGCCTCCCGCAAGGGCCGCACGATCATCTTCGTCCGCACCCAGCTGGGCGCCGACCGCATCGCCGAGCAGCTCTGCGACTCCGGTGTGAAGGCCGACGCGCTCCACGGCGGTATGACGCAGGGCGCGCGTACCCGCGTGCTCGAGGACTTCAAGAAGGGCTATGTCAACGCGCTGGTCGCGACCGACGTGGCCGCCCGCGGTATCCACGTCGACGGCATCGACCTGGTCCTGAACGTTGACCCGGCCGGTGACCACAAGGACTACCTGCACCGCTCCGGCCGTACGGCCCGCGCGGGTCGCAGCGGCACGGTCGTGTCCCTGTCCCTCCCGCACCAGCGCCGGCAGATCTTCCGCCTGATGGAGGACGCGGGCGTCGACGCCTCGCGCCACATCATCCAGGGCGGTACGGCCTTCGACACCGAGGTCGCCGACATCACCGGCGCCCGGTCGATGACCGAGGTCCAGGCCGAGTCGGTCGACAACGCCGCGCAGCAGGCCGAGCGTGAGGTCGCCCAGCTCAGCAAGGAGCTGGAGCGGGCCACGCGCCGCGCCTCCGAGCTGCGCGACGAGGCCACCCGGCTGACCGCGCGTGCCGCGCGGGAGCGGGGCGAGGACCCGGAGGCGGCCGTCGTCGTAGCCGCGGAGGCCGCCACGGCCACCGCCGCCGTCGAGGCGGACGGCGCGCCGGTCGAGGCCCCGGCCGCGATCGTCGAGCAGCCTGCCGAGCGTCCGGCGTACGAGCCGCGTCAGCGTCGCGAGGAGCGGGGCAACGGCGGTTACGAGCGTCGTGACAACGACCGTGGCGACCGCGGTGGGTTCCGCCGTGACGACCGCCGCGACGGTGAGCGCGGTGGGTTCGACCGCCGTGACGACCGTCGGGACGGCGACCGTGGTGGCCGTACCTTCGAGCGTCGTGACGACCGCGGTGGCAGTGGCTTCCGCCGGGACAACGACCGTGGTGGCCGTACCTTCGAGCGTCGTGACGACCGCGGTGGCAGTGGCTTCCGCCGGGACAACGACCGCCGTGACGACCGTCGGGACGGCGACCGTGGTGGCCGTACCTTCGTGGGGCGCGACGACCGCGGTG
>NZ_JBHVDX010000302.1:0-9796 GCF_042802555.1 Streptomyces sp. NPDC057474
CCCCATGAGACGTAAAAACCCCGGGCGGCGGTTGCCGCCCGGGGCCATCAATCTCCCAAGCCGCTCAGCCGCGTCCGTCTTCCTCTTCGTCCTCTCCGCCCTCTCCGTCATCATCCTCGTCGAGACCCCATTCCGGCGAATCGGGGTCGTAGTCGATGCTCTCGCTGCTCCAGGAGGCCTGGGCCAGTTCGACGCCCGGCACCTCCCCGACCAGGTCGAACGGGTCGACCAGGTAGGCGAGGGCCTCCGCCGTGTCCTCCGTCACCGCGCTCTCGGCGTGTACCCGCTCGTCGGCAGGCATATCGGAGTCGTCCGCGATCCGCCGCAGAGCGGCACCGGTGATGGCCTCCACGTCCTCGACCTCCACCACCAATTCAACTCGGAGCCGGACAAACTGTGATGTCTCAGTTGTACTCATGCTCCGGAGCGTACGGCTCACAGGTCACGCGACTTTCCCACGACCCGCGCCTTTCATTAGCATCGCTCCCTACGGCCAATTCGCCAGCGCCACAAGGGGATCGATATTCCGTGTCCGTCGCACGTCGCGTGTCGTCCACCGCCCGCCGATCGCTGCTGACCGCCACCGCCGCGGGCACCCTCCTGGGCGCTCTCTGGTTCGTGCCGTCGGCCAACGCGACCCAGGACGAGGCGGCCATAGGACAGCAGACGACCAGGACGACCGACACGGACGTGGCCTCCGGCAACCGTGAACTGGCCGACACCGGCAGCCCCAACACCACGCCCTACGTCATCGGCGGCACCGCGATGCTCGGCCTCGGCGCGGCCTTCGTCGCGTACTCCATCCGCCGCGAACGCGAGGACTACGGGCCGGTGGGGGGCGCGTAGTCGTCTGCGGGCGGGGGCTTCTCCCGCAGCTGGGGGTCGAAGGGGCGGCGGGGCGAGAAGCTCAGGCAAGCGGCCCGGTGACGGACTCCGCCGCCGCCACCAACCGCCCGTCCCGAACGAACGCATCGGCCAACGCCAGATCAGGTGCGAGAAACCGATCCGCCCCAGGCCCCTCCACCCCAGCCCCACGCACGGCCTGCACCACCGCCCGCGTAGCCGGCGCAGCCACCAGCCCCTCCCGCAGTTCGACGCCGCGCGTCCCGGCGTACAACTCGACGGCCAGCACCCGCGTGAGGTTGTCCACGGCGGTCCGCAGCTTCCGCGCGGCCGCCCACCCCATCGACACATGGTCCTCCTGCATCGCGGAGGACGGAATCGAGTCGGCCGAAGCCGGCACGGCCAGCCGCTTCAGCTCACTCACCAGTGCCGCCTGCGTGTACTGCGCGATCATCAGCCCGGAGTCGACGCCGGCGTCGTCCGCGAGGAACGGCGGAAGCCCGTGCGACCGGTTCTTGTCGAGCAACCGGTCCGTCCGCCGCTCCGCGATCGACGCGAGATCCGCCACCGCGATCGCCAGGAAGTCGAGGACGTACGCGACCGGCGCACCATGGAAGTTGCCGTTGGACTCGACCCGCCCGTCCGGCAGGACGACGGGGTTGTCGACCGCCGCCGCCAACTCCCGCTCGGCGACGAGCCGCGCGTGCGCGACGGTGTCCCGGCCGGCCCCGGCCACCTGCGGAGCGCACCGCACGGAGTACGCGTCCTGCACGCGGGGCGCGTCGTCCTGGTGGTGCCCGGTGAACCCCGACCCCTTCAGTACGGCGAGCATGTTGGCCGCGGAGGCCGCCTGTCCGGGATGCGGGCGGATGGCGTGCAGCTCGGGCGCGAGGACCCTGTCCGTGCCGAGCAGGGCCTCCAGGGAGATCGCGGCCGTGATGTCGGCCGACGTGTACAGCCGCTCCAGGTCGGCCAGCGCCATGACCAGCATGCCGAGCATGCCGTCGGTGCCGTTGAGGAGGGCCAGCCCCTCCTTCTCGCGCAGCTCGACGGGGGCGATGCCGTGCTCGGCGAGCAGCTCACCGGCCGGCCGCACGACCCCGTCCGGGCCTTCGGCGTCGCCCTCACCCATCAGCGTGAGCGCACAGTGGGACAGCGGCGCCAGGTCGCCGGAGCAGCCGAGGGAGCCGTACTCGTGGACGACGGGGGTGATCTGGGCGTTGAGGACGTCGGCCATGGTCTGCGCGACCTCGGGCCGTACGCCGGTACGGCCGGAGCAGACGGTCTTCAGCCGCAGGAACATCAGCGCGCGGACGACCTCGCGCTCCACCCTCGGCCCCATGCCGGCCGCGTGCGAGCGGACGATGTTGCGCTGGAGCCGGGCCCGCAGTTCCGGGCTGATGTGCCGGGTCGCGAGGGCGCCGAAGCCGGTGGAGACCCCGTAGACGGGTTCCGGCTTGGCCGCCAGCGCGTCCACGATCTCGCGGGCCGCGGCGAGGGCGGCCACCGCCTCGTCGGAGAGCTCGATCCGGGCGCCGGCGCGCGCCACTGCAAGGACGTCGGCCGCGGTGACGCCGGACGTCCCGAGCACCACCGTGCCCACAGAGTGCATATCCATATTCAGGATCGTAGGGACTGAATCGTCGAATGTCACGACCGAACGAGGGAGGGGCTCCTTACTCGCCGCGGGGCCACCTCCGCGAGCCGGCAGGGAACAGCCGCCGCCGAGGCTATCCGCGTAGATCAGAAACTGGTCGGAGAACGCTCGGAGAACCATCCGAGGTTGATCAGAATCCCGCAGGTCAGAGGCTTGGTGGCACCCGCACGCGAGTAAGGTCGGAACACCGGACGACGCGGGCCGGCGCTCTTCCCGAGCCGCACCCGCCCCTGCCCCTTCGGACCACAGACCGGCCCACGGCCCACTCCCCCCTTGGCCGTGGGCAGCCCAGGACCGCGCGCCGACTCGACCCGTCGCGCGGACCGCCCTAGGACCGGCGCCCACGAATGCGGCGCCGGTCCCCCGGGTGCGCTGGATCGACCGGCGCGGGCGGCCGGTCGGCGAGACTGACCACCGGGTCCTCGGCACCCTCACCCTCACGCCCCGCGACGACCGGCTCCACGGAACCGGCGGCCTTGGCCCGGTACTGCGCCGCGTCGGCCAGCCGGAAGAGCCGCCGGGCCGAGCGCAACGGCCCGATCGGATCCCCCGTGGACGCGACCCCGCAAGCGACCCCGTCCCCCGGCTCCAGTTCCCGCGCCCGCACACAGAGATCACCGGCGACACGCACCACCTCGTCCGCCAACGGCCCCACCGCCAGCAGACAGAACTCGTCTCCCCCGAGCCGCGCCACCAGCACCCGGGGCAGCTCGGCCGCGCAGCGCGACAGCACGGACCCGAATCTCTCCAGCAACTGATCCCCCATCGCGTGCCCGTAGGAGTCGTTGACCTTCTTCAGGCCGTTGAGGTCACAGACGACGAGGCTGATCACCGTGCCGTCGCGCCGGTGCGCCTCCATCGCCTCGTCGAGCCGGAGGTCGACCGCGCGCCGGTTGCCGAGCCCGGTGAGGGGGTCGGTGAAGGCGAGCCGCCGGGCCTCCTCCAGCCGCTCGGACTGCGCGAGCCCGGCCGCCACGACCGAGGCGAGCACGGTCGCGAACGCGGCGTCGTCACCGTGGAAGACGGGCTCCCCTGCGGGCCGGGCCACATACAGCTCGCCCCAGGCCCGGCCGTTCATCACGACGGGCGCCACCACGCAGCAGCCGCGCCCTCGCCGACGCAGGGCGGCGACCCGGTGATGGCAGTAGCCGCCCGGCCGCCGCCCGGCGGCCGGCCCGGCCGCCGTCTCCACCCAGGCGTTGGGCTCACCGCCCTCCAGCCATCGCTCGTGCAGAAACTCCGCGATCTCCGGGAACTCATGCACCGGATACGTCTCGTCCTCGGGGAACTCCTCCTCGTCCGCGGCCCGGTTCCCCACATTGACGAGTACCCGCAGCAGTCCACGTTCCCGCTCCCACACGGAGAGCGCGGCGAAACTGCCCGACAGGGCCCGACACGACCCGTCCGCGGCCGCCCACCACGTCTCCCGCGACGTACGCGCACCGGCCATCCCACGCGCCAACGCCACGACGGCCCTCAGCCGCCTGTCCTCTCCCATCACTCCAGGCTAGGGAGCTTTGAGCCGATTCGAGACGTTAGTGGGGCGAACAGGGGTACGGATGGCTGATGGCGCGCACCGGTACGGGCCGCCGCCGGCGCACACAGGGGTACGGGCCGCCGCCGGCGTACACAGGGGTACAGGGCGCCGGTGACGCGCACACGGGTACGGGCCACCGGCGACGCACACACGGGTACGGGTCACCGCCGGCGCACACACGGGTACGGGTCACCGGCGGCGCACACACGGGTACGGGTCACCGGCGACGCACACACGGGTACGGGCCACCGGCGACGCACACACGGGTACGGGCCACCGGCGACGCACACACGGGTACGGGCCACCAGTGACGCACACACGGGTACGGGGCACCAGTGACGCACACACGGGTACGGGGCGCCGGTGACGCGCACAGGGATGCGGGCCGGGGTGCGCCGACAGGCGGGAGCTCCGCTCACTCCCCTGGCCAGTCGGGCTTCCGCTTCTCGTTGAAGGCGGCCACACCCTCCGCCCGGTCCCCCGAGAACGCGACCGAACGCCATGCCGCGTCCTCGACCTCCAGCCCGGCCCGCAGATCGAGCCCCTGCCCGAGCCGCAGCGCACGCTTGGCCGCGCGCAGCCCGACGGGCGAGTTCTCGGCGATCCGCGCGGCCAGCGCCAGGGCCTCCCCCCGGTCCCGTCCCTCCTCCACCAGCTGGTCGACGAGCCCCAACTCCCGCGCCTCCTCGGCCTCCAGCCGCCGCGCCGTGAAGATCAGCTCGGCGGCCCGCGCGGCCCCCACCCGACGCGGCAGCAACTGCGTGCCCCCGCCGCCCGGGATCACCCCCACCGAGACCTCGGGCAGCCCCATCACCGCCGTACGGTCGGCCACGATCAGGTCGCAGGCCAGGGCCAGTTCGCAGCCACCGCCCAGCGCGAAGCCGTGCACGGCGGCGACCGTGGGCATCGGCAACTCCAGCACGCCGGTGTAGGCCGCCCGCGCGACGGGCCGCTGCCGCACCAGATCGGCGTCACTGAACGAGTTCCGCTCCTTCAGATCCGCCCCCACGCAGAAGGCCCGCTCATGCGTCGAGGTCACCACGACCACGCGTACGTCCCGGTCGGCGGCGAGCGCCGCGCACGCCGCCGCGACGGAACGGGCCATGTCGGTGGACACGGCGTTCATGGCCTTGGGCCGGTCGAGCGCGAGCTCGGCGACGTACCCGTGCCGTCGCACGGCAACGAACTCCCCGAACCGCCGCTCGCCCTCTTCCTCCACCCCTACCGCCCGCTCCACTGCCGCACCGTCACCGTCACCGTCACCCATGAATCCCTCCCGGTTAACGCGGGTTAACTTCTGTCGCCCCGATCATCGCAGCCACCCCCTGCCGACGAAAGCCCGAGCAAAGCCCGGCCGGTCGGGGGGTTCGCGAGTGGGCGGGTTCACAGGTGGGCCGGGCAGCGGGTGTTGCCTGGGCGGCAACACCATCGCCCCAGCCCGGCGGAGGCGCCGTTGACGGCACCGTCATCCGCAAGCCCGGCGCCCACCCAAACGAGAACTCCGCAGGCCGGCCCCTTGGCAAACCCTGGCGATCTTTTCCCCGTACGAGTGACATCCGGACCTTCTCCGGCCACACCGCCCGCCCCGGCACATAATCTGCGCTCCGCCACAGGCGCACCGGGGGACACGGGCGCGTAGGGGAGGGACGAACCATGACGACGAACACGGCCACCAGGCCTACGCCGACCACAACACGGGCGCCACAAGAGTTACCGACGCCAACAGCGACGCCTACGGCGCCGGCGACTTCCGCACCGGCGGACTTCATGGCGCCGGTGTCACCGGGACCGACGGAACCAGGCCCACGGAGACCCCCGGGGACTCCTGCGAGGCCCGCGACCCCTGCGGCTTCCATGACACCGGGGTCGCCGACGCCGTCGGCTGCGTCGAGGTCTCCGAGGTCGTCGGCACCACCGGGGTCTGCGGGGTCGTCGGCACCGCCGGGGTCTGCGGGGTCGTCGGCACCGCCGGGGTCTGCGGGGTCGTCGGCACCGCCGGGGTCTGCGGGGTCGTCGGCACCCTGGAGGCCGTCGGTGGCCCCGGTGAAACCCGCGATGCCCTTCTCGCCCGCCGCGTCCGGGACATCGGCGGAGCCCTTGGACCAGGCCGGGTCCGGCCCCGGCCACCCCGCTTCCCGGCCGCGAGGGCGGCACCGGCGGCCCCGGCCCCGGAAGCTGCTGTTCGCGGTGGGCGGGATGGCGCTGGCGGCAGGGGCGCTGAGTTTCCTACGGCTGGCGTCGGACCCGGCCGGCGGTGGCGTCGGCGCGGCAGGCCCTGCACCGAGCGCGGCGGACGGGGTCACGGACGAGGCGACCAACGCCGGGGCGACCGTGGAAAGGGAGCCCTCGGCCGACGCGGGGACCCCGACCGCCGACACCCCCATGGGCGGCGGCGACCCCGCCTCGACGCAGCCACCGTCACCGGGAGCGACCGTTCCCACGCCGATCCCCTCCGCCTTCCCGCCCGCACCCTCCATCGGCGTCGAGATCCCTGGCCCTGGCGCCCGCGACCTTTCCAGAACCCCGCCCGCCCCGGACACTCCCCTGACGGCCCGCACCCCGGAACCGCCCCGCCCCACCCCACCCGCACCCACCCGGCCACCAGCGGCAGCCCCCCAGCAGCCGACCACCCCCGACTCCCCGGGCTCCCCGACCACCCCCGGCGACACGACAAGCCCCACGAAGCCCGCGAAGCCGGGCCTGTGCGTCCCGATCGTCGGCGTGTGCGTCAACGACGCCCTGGGCGGCTGACAGGGACACCCCGCCGCGGCCGAAGGCGGCGGCGGGGCCCGACAGCGACAAGAGGCCCCGCAGCAGCGGCTCGGCACGGCGGTACGACAACGACCCCATCAGCATCAGCACCTCGGACCCACACAGCTCGACCGCAGGCGGCCCCCACCCGCACGGATACGAGCCTCACGCCGCGCCCTCACCCACACCACGCGGCCTGCGCCCTGCCAACCGCACCCCGCACGCGGCCCAAACTCTCACGGCCACGTCTCCCGGGCGCTCCACACCCTCACCACCACAACCGCACGCCTCACGACCACGTCCTCACGCGACCACGCACGCACGCGGCCCCACCCTCACGGCTTCCCAGGCCTCCGTGTGAGCAGCCACGGCTGGACCACGCCCAGGCCGCGCACGGGTCGTTGCCACATCGGCTGGAGAGCGAAGCGGTAGGTCGGGGGTTCCTCGCCCTCCTTCTCCGCGGCGGCCGCGGCTTCGGCGGCCTCGGCCTCGGAGGCGGGAGCCTCGCCCGTGCGGGTCAGTTCCTCGGCGAAGGCGCCGTCGACGAGGACCGCGTCCTTCGGCGCTATCGAGGTGAGCCGGCTCGCGAGGTTCACGGTCGAACCGAAGACGTCGCCCATCCGCGTCGTCACCGTGCCGAAGGCCATGCCGACGCGCAGCTCGGGCATGGTCTCGTCATTGGCCATGGTCTCGATGAGCCGAAGAGCGATCTCCGCGGCGACGCCCGCGTCGTCCGTGGCGTAAAGGACCTCGTCGCCGAGAGTCTTGATGAGCCGCCCGCCGTTCGCCGCCACCAGATCCGCCGCCGTGGTCTCGAAGGCCTCGACCAGCTCGCCGAGCTCCTCCTCCTCCATACGCCGGGTGAGGCGCGTGAACCCGACGAGGTCGGCGAAACAGACCGCGAGCCGCCGGTCGACCATCTCCTCGTCGTCCGCGGCCTGCACGACCCGCCCGGTGGCGGCGGCGAGCTGACGCCGCCAGACGTAGACGAGGAACTCCTCCAGCTCCGGCAGCAGCAGCTCGACCAGCGGATACGTCACCTCGGTCCGGGTCATCCCCGGCTCCGGCGGCTCGGTCAGTCCCTCCAGGAACGAGTCGATCTGCCACTCGGCGAGCCGCGCCGTGGTCTGCCCGGTCGAACGGGCCACCTGCACCGCCATGGCCTCACTCAGCAGCCCCGCCTCGACGAGACCGGCGAGCCGTCGCAGCGCGAGTACGTCCGCCTCGGTCAGCGCCTTGGCCTGGCCGATGTCGGCGAAGCCCATGGCCCGCCAGAAACGGGACGCCAGCTCCATGGACACGCCCGCACTGCGCGCCGCCTGAAAAGGGGTGTAGCGGCGCTCGGCCCCGAGGATGAGCCCTTCGAGCCGCAGCGCCAGCGGGTCCTCCTCACCGACGTCAACGCCGTGGGGCTCTCCCCGATCGAGCGAAGCCGAGAGGGGGGGCGGCTCCACGCGGTCAACCGCGTCCGTGCCGGAGCCCGTGTCCTCGACGCTCACTCCTGCTGCCCTTCCGATCTCCCGCGGTCACGTACTCGACCGGCCTCAACTCTACGGCAGGTGTGCGCCAGCTCACTCCGTCAGGTGGGCCGAAGGGTGCGTACCCCTTTCCGGTGAATGACACCCGGCGCCGGTGCCGGCGACACCCGGCGCCGGTGCCGGCCCCTGGGGGCGGCACTCCAGACCCCCGCTGTCGCCCTCCGGGCTCGTCCTCGAACGCCGGACGGGCTTGAGATTCGTATACGCGCCCCGAGTGCCCAAACCCCACCATCCCCACACGTCACACGTCACACAGACCGCAGATGCACGATGTCCCCCGCCCCCACCGGCTCCTGCACCCCCTCCTCCGTGGCGAGGACCAGCCGCCCGTCCCCGTCCACCGCCACGGCCTCCCCCACGACCGACCGGTCCCCGGGCAGCTCGGCGCGCACTCTCCGCCCCAACGTCGCGCACCCGGCGGCGTAGGTCTCCTGGAGACCGCTCACCGACGGATCGCCCCCGGCCGCACGCCAACGCCCGTACCAGTCCTCCAGCGACCGCA
The DNA here is from genome assembly GCF_042802555.1 of Streptomyces sp. NPDC057474. Lineage (NCBI taxonomy): Bacteria > Bacillati > Actinomycetota > Actinomycetes > Kitasatosporales > Streptomycetaceae > Streptomyces > Streptomyces sp. NPDC057474. The sequence continues at coordinate 8,829 of NZ_JBHVDX010000302.1, forward strand.
GCACGGCCCGCAGCAGGGGATCACGATCCGTGGTCACGGCACCGGCGAGCGCCAGCGACCCGGCCACGGGTACCGGCAGTTCGTCCTCCCGCAGGCTGACGTTGATGCCGATGCCGACGACCACACCGTGCGCACCCGCCCGCTCCGCGAGGATGCCGCCGGCCTTGCGCTCCTCACCACCCACAGTCACCAGCAGGTCATTGGGCCACTTGAGTGCCGTGTCGACTCCGGCGGCCCGGGACAGCCCGGTCGCCACGGCGACGCCGGTGAGGAGCGGCAGCCACCCCCAGCGGTGGATGGGCACCTCGCCCGGCTTGAGGAGGACGGAGAAGAACAGGCCGGAGCGAGCGGGCGCGGTCCATGTGCGATCGAGACGGCCCCGGCCCGCTCGCTGCTCCTCGGCGACGAGCACGGCGCCCTCGGGAAGCCGGTCCGCGCGCCCCGCGAGGTCGGTGTTGGTGGAGTCGATGACCGGCACCACGTCCAGGGAGCTCCACAGCCCGCCCTCCCGGATGAGCGCCCGGCGCAGGGAGGCGGAGTTGAGGGGCGGCCGGTCCAGGTCGGACCACCGGCCGTCGGGCTTGTCGTTACCGTCGTCTGAGGCATCTCGCGGCGTCATGCAACCCACCCTAGGTGTGGTAAACGCCGCACTGCCGAACGGTAGGTACAGCACTACGCTACGGATGAGTAACCCCACACACTTCTGAGCACGTACCGATACAACGCCCGTCCCCGCAACGCATCCTCACCATGCGTACAACCGGCACCACCCTCATCGCCCTCATCGCCGCACCACCCTCATCACCTTCATCACCTTCACGTCCTCATTGAGCAGGCAGGGAGCCGTATCCCGATGTCCGAGCCGGAAGAGATCGACCTTCACACGACCGCGGGGAAGCTCGCGGACCTGCAGCGCCGTATCGACGAGGCGACGCACGCCGGCTCCGAGCGCGCGGTGGAGAAGCAGC
>NZ_JBHVDX010000303.1:0-9779 GCF_042802555.1 Streptomyces sp. NPDC057474
GCGGTGCGCACAGGTGTGCACCGCCCACCGGGCATTGCCGTGTTTCCGGCTACTTTGCGAGGTCACGGACCGTTCCTGTGGACTGAGCAGGAGTGCGTCCGCTCAGGCGCACGCCCCGAACGGTCTTGCGCGTACTGGTCCCCGGCGTACTCGACCCCGGGGCGGCGACACGGATCCTGTCCGTGGTCCGAACCCGGGAGGCCGGCTCCCTTACGACCTGGCCAGACGGGCACGGCCAGAGGCGACGGGGAGGCCCCGAACCATCACTCGGTGGAGCGGGGCCCCGCACGCCGGCGCGGTACCCGGTGTCCCGGATCGCACGACCCCGTGGCCCGAACGGACCAGGACGCCGCAGGCCCGGAAGTCGACCATCACGCGATCGAGTTGAACCGCCCTATTGCACACACCGCGCTGCCCCTTGACACCCTCTTCCCGAGACAGGCACATTGAGTTGCGCAACCTGAACCATGTTGCGCAGACAGCAACTGAACCGGCTGGACTGGTTCTCAATCGGAGGTGCGGCGATGGCGGGACCCCGAGTGGTCATCATCGGAGCGGGCGTCGTTGGCGCGGCCCTCGCGGACGAGATCTCCGCGCGCGGCTGGACCGAAGTGACCGTGGTCGACCAAGGCCCGCTCCCCGCCACCGGGGGCTCCTCGTCACACGCCCCGGGCCTGGTCTTCCAGACGAACCCCTCCAAGACCATGACCGAACTGGCGCGCTACACCGTCGAGAAGTTCTGCTCCCTCGACGTCGACGGCAAGCCCTGCTTCCTGCAGGTCGGCGGCCTCGAAGTGGCCACCACCCCCGAGCGCCTGACCGAACTGCACCGCCGCCACGGCTGGATCACCGCCTGGGGCATCGAGTCCCGCCTGCTGAGCGCCGACGAGTGCGTCGAGCAACACCCGCTGGTGAACCGCGACAAGGTCCTCGGCGGCCTCCTGGTACCGACCGACGGCCTCGCCAAGGCCGTCCTCGCCGTCGAGGCACAGATCCGCCGGGCCACCGAGCGCGGTGTGAACTTCCTCGCCCGTCACGAGGTCCTCGACGTCCTGCACACCGACGGCGAGGTGACCGGCGTCCTCACCGACCAGGGCGAGATCCCCGCCGACATCGTCGTGTGCTGCGCCGGCATCTGGGGCCCGAAGATCGCCCGCATGGTCGGCATGAACCTCCCGCTCACCCCGCTCGCCCACCAGCTCGCCTGGACCGGCCCGGTACCGGCGCTGGCCGGCCAGACCGAGGAGGCGGTCCGGCCGATCCTGCGCCACCAGGACGCCGACCTCTACTACCGCGACCGCTTCGACGGCATCGGCATCGGCTACTACGGCCACCGCCCGATGCCCATCACCGCCGACGACATCCTCTCCGTGGACGAGGCCGACGACATGCCGTCGGTCCTGAAGTTCACCGAGGACGACTTCGCCGACGCCTGGACCGAGACACAGTCCCTGCTGCCCGCGACGGCCGAGGCCAAGATCGAGGAGGGCATCAACGGCCTGTTCTCCTTCACCACCGACGGCTACCCGCTCCTCGGCGAATCCCCGGACGTCAAGGGCTTCTGGGTCGCGGAGGCCGTGTGGGTCACGCACTCGGCGGGCGTGGGCCGGGCCGTCGCCGAATGGCTGGTCGACGGCCACTGCTCCTCCTTCGACCTGCACGAGTGCGACGTCAACCGCTTCGAGCCGCACCAACTGTCCCCGGAGTACGTCCTGGCCCGCGACTGCCAGAACTTCGTCGAGGTCTACGACATCCTCCACCCCCTCCAGCCCTCCGGGAAGCCGCGCCCGATCCGCACCAGCCCCTTCCACGCCCGCCAGCAGGAACACGGCGCCGTCTTCCTGGAGGCGAACGGCTGGGAGCGCCCGCAGTGGTACGAGGCCAACGCCGGGCTGGTCGAAGGCCGCAACATCCCGACCCCGAACGACTGGGCCGCGCGGTACTGGTCGCCCATCGTCGGCGCCGAGGCCCAGGCGACCCGCGAGACCGTCGCGATGTACGACATGACGGCCCTCAAGCGCCTGGAGGTCACCGGCCCCGGTGCCGCCGACTTCCTGGAGCGACTGGTCACCGGCAAGGTCGCCAAGTCCGTCGGCTCGGTGACGTACACGCTGTTGCTGGACCACGACGGAGGCATCCGCAGCGACATCACCGTGGCCCGGCTGGCCCGTGACGTCTTCCAGGTCGGCGCCAACGGCAACCTGGACCTGGACTGGTTCACCCGCCACCTCCCCGCCGACGGCACGGTGCAGGTCCGCGACATCACCCCCGGCACCTGCTGCATCGGCCTGTGGGGTCCGCTCGCCCGCAAGGTCCTCCAGCCCCTGACGGACGAGGACTTCTCAGGCGACGGCCTGAAGTACTTCCGCGCCAAGCGCGCCCACATCGGCTCCGTCCCGGTGACGGCCATGCGTCTGTCGTACGTCGGTGAACTCGGCTGGGAGCTCTACACCACGGCCGACCTGGGACAGAAGCTGTGGGACACCCTGTGGGCCGCCGCCCAGCCGCTCGGTGGCGTCATCGCCGGGCGCGGCGCGTTCAACAGCCTCCGCCTGGAGAAGGGCTACCGCTCCTTCGGCACCGACATGACGTACGAGCACGACGCCTACGAGGCCGGCGTCGGCTTCGCCGTCAAGCCCGACAAGGGCGACTTCATCGGCAAGGCGGCGCTTGAGCGACGCAAGGCCGACGTACGGCGGAAGTTGACCTGCCTCACCATCGATGACCCGCAGGCGGTCGTCATGGGCAAGGAGCCGGTGTACGACGGTGAGCGGGGCGTTGGTTACGTGACGAGTGCGGCCTATGGCTACACGATCGGGAAGGGGATCGCTTACGCGTGGCTGCCGGCGGAGCTGGCGGCGCCTGGGACCACGTTGCACATCGGGTACTTCGACCAGCGCGTCGAGGCGGTTGTGGCCGAGGAGCCGTTGTTCGATCCGACGATGTCCCGTCTTCGTGGGTGAGGGGTTCGAACGGGGTGCCGGGACGGGTTGTTGGGCGGCTGCGGGTTTGTCGTGGCTGGTCGCGCAGTTCCCCGCGCCCCTTGAGGGGCGCTGCAGCGCAGGTTTTCGAAAGGAGTACCGTCGGTGACCGCACAGCTGCTTGATGGGAAGGCGACGGCCGCGGCCATTCGCCGCGAACTTGCCGATCGTGTCGCCAAGTTGACGACGGGCGGAGGTCGTCCGCCCGGTCTCGGTACCGTCCTGGTCGGTGACGATCCCGGCAGTCGTGCCTACGTCGGCGGCAAGCACCGGGACTGCGCCCAGGTGGGCATCGCCTCGATCCGGCGCGAGCTGCCCGCCGACGCGAGCCAACAGCAGGTCGAGGACGTCATCGACGAGCTCAACGCCGACCCGGCCTGCACCGGCTACATCGTGCAGCTCCCGCTCCCGCGCCACCTGGACGCGGGCGCCGTACTGGAACGCATGGACCCGGCCAAGGACGCAGACGGCCTGCACCCCGTCAGCCTCGGCCGGCTCACCCTCGGTGTCGAGGCCCCGCTGCCCTGCACCCCGCGCGGCATCGTCGAACTGCTCCGCCGGTACGACGTGCCGATCGCCGGAGCGCGGGTCTGTGTGATCGGACGCGGCATCACCGTGGGACGCCCCCTCGGTCTGCTTCTCACCCGCAGGTCCGAGAACGCCACCGTCACCCTCTGCCACACCGGAACCAAGGGCCTGGCCTGGCACGTACGCGAGGCGGACATCGTCGTCGCGGCGGCCGGCTCGCCCGGGCTGATCACCAAGGACATGCTGCGCCCCGGCGCGGCCGTCCTGGACGTCGGTATCACCCGCACCGACGAAGGGCTGGTCGGCGATGTGCACCCGGACGCCGCCCAGGTCGCCGGATGGCTCGCGCCGATGCCCGGGGGCGTGGGACCGATGACGCGGGCGATGCTCCTCGCCAACGTCGTCGAGGCTGCCGAGAGCAACGCGAACGCGAACGCCGTATGAACCTGCCCCTTCCCGAGGACGGAGCCGTCCGATGAGCCCTCGCACGCCTGGCGCCGAACTCCCACCCTCCTCGTCGCAGGCCCACGCGCCCGCGACCTCCTGTCCCACGGCTGCGCCCTGGACCTGCACCCACGCGCCTTCGGAGCCGGACGCTGTGCCCAGACCACCCTGGGGCGCACCCAGATCGTTCTGGTCGCCCGCGACGAACCCAGCTCCGGCTTCTGGGTACTGATCCGCTCATCCTTCGCCGGGTACCTGACGGACCGGCTGCTGGACGCGGCGACGGAGGACATCTGAACGACCTTGGTCGGGGTGAGCACCCTCGGCTTTCGGGGCGCCGGCAGGGAGGCGGCGCTCCGCTCCGTAGTCGTGGGTGCTACCCGAGCCAGGCCTTGACCTTGTCCGGGTTGGCCGCGACCCACTTCTTCGCCGCCGCCTCCGGTGTCATCTTGTCGAGCGCGATGTACTTGGCGACGGTGTTCTGGTCGTCGTTGGTCCACCTGAAGTTCTTCACCAGGTCGTAGGCCGGACTGCCGGACTTCGCGAACCGGGTGCTGACGATCTTGTCGAGGTCGAACACCGGATAGTCGCAGGCGACCTTCGCCGGGTCCGCGTCGCAGCCCTCCGTGTGCTTGGGCAGCTCGATGTGGACAAGCGGCACCTCCGAGAAGAACCACTGCGGCTCGTAGAAGTAGCCGATCACCCACTTCTTGTTCTTCTCGGCGTCCCGGAACGCCTGGATCAGTGCGGTCTCGCTGCCCGCGTACACCACCTTGAAGTCCAGCTTCAGGTTCTCCACCAGGGCCTCGTCGTTGGTCTGGTACGACGGGTCGCCGTCGAGGAGCTGGCCCTTGTTGCCCGACTCGGAGGTCTTGAACTTCGAGGCGTACTTGTCGAGGTTCTTCCAGTCGGTGATGTCCGGGTACTTCTTCGCGATCCACGGCGGGATGTACCAGCCGATGATCCCCTTGTTGCCGGTCGAGCCGAGGTCGACGGCGGTCTTCTGCTCGGTGATGTACTTCTTCCTCAGGTCGTCGTGGCCCCAGTTCTCCACGATGGCGTCGACCTCGCCCGTCTCGAACCCCTGCCAGCCGATCTCCGCCTTCAGGTCCTTCTCGACCACCTTGCAGCCGAACTCCGTCTCCGCGACGTAGGCGATGACCGCCGCATTGGCCTCGTAGCCCACCCACGGGTTGACCGCGAGGTTGAAGGTGCCGCACTTGCCCGAACTGCCGCCCCCCGCGGCTGAGTCGTCGCCGACCTTCGCCCCACCACAGGCGGTCAGGGCGAGACCGAGCACGGCCACCCCCGCCGCGCCGGAACGCCACCGTCCTGCTCGCTGTGCCATGGTCCTGCTCCTTGCGCGGAGTCGAAGTACGGAGTCGAAAGCGGTCATGTGATGTCCAGGGCGCACCGGAAACCCACGTTGCCGGTCGCCGAGTCAGGGACGAGGCCCTGCCGCGCGGCGACCCGGTAGCGGCGGCAGTACGACGCGTGGCACAGGTAGGAGCCGCCCTTGGCGACACGCTGCTGCCCGTGGGAGAAGAGGTCCTCGCACCATTCCCAGACGTTGCCGGTGGTGTTGTACAGGCCGAAGGCGTTCGGCTCGAAGGCGTCGACCGGACAGGTGCCGTACCAGCCGTCGGCTGTAGGGTGCCGGTTCGGGAAGTCGCCCTGCCACACATTCATCCGGGGACGGCCTCCCGGCTCGAACTCGTCGCCCCAGGGGAACACCTTCGCGTGCAGTCCCCCTCGGGCGGCGCGTTCCCATTCCGCCTCGGTGGGCAGGCGTTTGCCGGCCCAGGCGCAGTAGGCGCGGGCGTCGTCCCGGTCGACATGCACGACCGGATGATCCGCCCGGTTCTCCCAGGTGGAGTGCGGTCCGTCGGGACGACGCCAGTCGGCGCCCTCCACCTGCCGCCACCAGGGCGCGCCCACCACGCCCCGGGTCGGCGGGAAGTCGTCCGGGAGCAACCCGGCGAAGACGAACGACCAGCCGATCCGCTCGGCGGAGGTGCGGTACCCGGTGTCGGCGGCGAAGCGTGCGAACTGTGCGTTGGACACCGTGCAGGCGTCGATCCAGAACGCGTCCACGTGCACCGTGCGCACCGGCCCTTCCCCGTCGGCCGGGTAGGCCAGCGGGTCCTCGCTGCCCATGAGGAACTCGCCGGCGGGGACGGCCACCATGCCCTCGGTGGCCGCCGGGAGGACGGTGGACAGCCGGGGTCCCGGCGCCCGGCCCGGGGCCCGGCCACCGGACGGCGTGCAGCAGCTCATTGGGCCCCCATGACGCGCCGGTGCAGCCCGCCGTCGAACTCGGACGGTTCGGCGCTCCGGTCGTCCAGGTCGATGCGCACCGTGTGAATGGTCCCGGTGAACTCGTTGTCGAGAATGGGATAGTCGTCGGTGACCGGTGTGCTCAGGTCCACGCCGACGTCGAGCGTCTCGTCGAAGGAGAAGTAGTACGGGATGGTCTGCTCGATCCGGCCGGTCGCGTGCTTCTCACCGTCCACCAGGAGTACGGCGGTCCCGCCCTTGCCGAGCCCTCCGCCGTCGTAGTCGAACTCGAGCCGGATCTCGTGGCGCCCCGGTGCCAGGGGCTCGCCCCCGCGCACCGTGTACAGATTCATGCCGAAGTAGTTGTAGGCGTAGGCCGGCCTGCCTGCGGTGACGTACAAGGACCAGCCGCCGAACCGGCCGCCCTGCGCGATGATCACGCCCTCGGCCGCCTTCTCCGACAGGTTCTCCGGTAGGTTCTCCGGCAGGTCTACGTCGGCCGTGATGCTGTGGGAACGGTTCTTGACGTTGGGTGTGGTCTCCTCGGTGAACCGCCGCATTCCCGCGCGGTAGGTGACGGACGTCCGGTCGCCGATCAGATCGATACGGCCGGCCACGGCGGGGTTCTCCCGCTCGGTGACCCGGTCGTCCAGGGGGAAGACCTGGTACTTCGCCGCCTCGATCAGGAACAGGTCCTGCAACTGCCGCAGTCTGAGCGGGTGTTGGGCGGCGAGGTCGTGCGCCTGACTCCAGTCCTGGCTGAGGTCGTAGAGCTCCCAGACGTCGTCGGCGAACCTTCGGTCCCCCTCCGGCACCATCTCCCAGGGGATGCCGTGCCGGGTCACCGCCATCCAGCCGTCGTGGTAGATGCCCCGGTTGCCGCACATCTCGAAGTACTGGGTACGGCGATGCTCGGGCGCCCGGGGGTCGGCGAGGGTCCGCTGCATGCTCGTCCCCTCGATGGGCTGCTGGGGAACCCCGTCGACGCTGAACGGCGCCGGAACTCCCACACAGTCCAGGATCGTCGGCAGTACGTCGATCACATGCGAGAACTGGTGCCGCAGCCCGCCGCGCTCGGGGACCCCCCGCGGCCAGTGCAGGATCATGCCGTCCCGAGTGCCGCCGAAGTGCGAGGCGACCTGCTTGGTCCACTGGTAGGGGGTGTTCAGCGCCAGCGCCCATCCCGCCGGGGCGATCGGGTAGCTGAGCGGGCCGCCGATCTCGTCGAGGTGGCCGATCATCTCGTCCGGGTCGTCCACGATGCCGTGCCCCAGCCGGTGCTCGACGATCGTCCCTTCGATGCCGCCCTCACCCGATGCGCCGTTGTCGCCGAGGATGTAGAGCACGATCGTGTCGTCCAGAACGCCGAGTTCGTCCAGGGCGTCGACGAACCTGCCGACCTGCACATCGGCGTGTTCGGTGAAGGCGGCGAACGTCTCCATGAACCTGGCCGCCAACCGGCGCTGGTTGTCGCTGAGTTGGTCCCAGTGCGGGACACCATCGGCCCAGGGGGCGAGTGCCGCGTCCCCGGGTACGACGCCGAGTTCCTTCTGCCGTTCCAGGGTCAGTTCGCGCTGCCGGTCCCAGCCGTGGTCGAACCGTCCTCCGTACTTCTCCTGCCACTCGCGGCCGACGTGCAGCGGAGCGTGCGCGGCACCCAGCGCGAGGTAGGTGAAGAACGGCCGGTCCGGGGTCAGCGTGCGCTGGGTGCGCACCCAGTCGATGGCGTGGTCGACGAGATCCTCGGACAGGTGGTAGCCGTCCTCGGGCCGGCGGTCCGGCTCGACGGGGGTGGTGCCCTGGTACAGCAGCGGATACCAGTGGTTCATCTCGGCACCCATGAACCCGTAGAAGGTGTCGAAACCCTCCCCGGTCGGCCAGCGGTCGAAAGGCCCCACCGCGCTGATCTCCCGTGGCGGCGTCTGGTGCCACTTGCCGAAGGCGGCCGTGCTGTAGCCGTTGCCCTGCAGGATCTGGGCCATGGTCGCCGCGCTGCGCGGCCGGAACCCGTTGTATCCGGGGGCCGCGGTGGTCATCTCGGTGGTGCCGCCCATGCCGACCGAGTGGTGGTTGCGCCCGGTCAGCAGGGCCTGCCGGGTCGGCGAGCACAGGGCCGTCACATGAAAGCGGGTGTAGCGCAGCCCGTTGTCCGCGAGGCGTTCCGCGGCCGGCATCTCGCACGGCCCGCCGAACGCGCTGGAGGTGCCGAAGCCGAGGTCGTCGACGAGCACGATCACCACGTTCGGCGCGCCCTCGGGCGCAGGGACCGGGCCGATGGGGGCGAAGGGGGTCTCCTGGTCGTGGACGTCCATCGCGGTCGTCAGGGGCCGACGGGAGTCGGGTCGCGGAAGTACGTGCCGTCCGGCGTCGAACTGGGTCATTTATTTCTCCGATTCGCTGCTCCGGAATGCGCCGGCCTGCGATGCGGTAAAAGTCTCAGCCGCTGCTCAGGCCGGTCAACAAGGCGCCTTGAATTCCTGCGAACCGGTTTTGAATGAAGGCGATAGAGAACTTCTATACCTACTGGACGGACGCCAGGTCCACGAACGCCTGGGCGGCGGGGGACAGCGGGCCCGATCGCCAGACCAGCCGGCCGTGGCGCAGCAGTCGCGGCCGATGGGACAGCATCCGGGCCCCGCGCAGCGCGGCGTCCCGGGCCATGGAGGCGGGCAACAGGGCGGCGCCGACGCCGGCGAGGACCAACGGCACGATCATCGCGCGGTGCGCGGTTTCCACCGCGATCCGCGGTGCGACCCCCAGCGCGGTGCACACGTCGTCCACCGCGGCCCGGGTCTCGGTGCCCGGCGGCGTCACGATCAGATCCAGAGCCGCAAGTTCCCGCGAGGTGATGGTGTCGCCTGCCGGATGAGGGTGGTCGGTGGGCAGCACGATGTGCATCTCCTGCTCCGGCAGGTCGATGCCACGGAGGTCCGCCGTGGTCACCGAGGCGTCCACCAGCCCGAGTTCGCAGAGCCCCGCCGCGACCATCTGCGCCACGGCAGGGCCCCGCTCCGGGTCGACCACGCGCACGGAGACCTTCGGATGCGCGCGATGGAAGCGCCCCAGCATGCCCGCCAGGGGGTCGACCGACAGGGTCGTCTGCGAAACGATGTCGAGCCGACCGCCGCTGAGCCCGAGCACCTCCCGCACCAGGGAACTGGCCGTGGACAGGTCACGCAGCACCTGCTGGGCCGGTCGCACCAGCGCCTCGCCTGCCGCGGTGAGGGCCACGCCGTGCGGCAGCCGGTGAAACAGTTCTCCGCCGAATTCACGCTCCAGGGATCGGATCGCGTGCGACAGCGAGGGCTGAGCGACATGGAGCGCACCGGCCGCGGCGGTGAATCCGCCGTGCTCGACGACGGCGACGAAGTATTCCAGCTGGCGTCGTTCCATCGGGTCTCCGTCGCTTCACCGTGCATCCCGGCGCCACCGCCCGCCCCGGACGGACGAGTGGCGGGAACAGTGTCCCCCGGCCCGGCCGGGTGAGTGATCCCCGCCTGCTGGAAACCTGGAAGCAGCGAAGCGCCCGGTCCGTCGACCGTGACGGAC
>NZ_JBHVDX010000304.1:0-9665 GCF_042802555.1 Streptomyces sp. NPDC057474
GTTCCGACGAACCCGGGGGCGCCCCCATCTCCGTATCCCTAAGAGTGGCTGCGCAGCAGCGTCCGCATCGTCCGCATCGCCACCGACAGGTTGGCGAGGTCGAACGCGTCGGAGCTCTGGATCTCCTCCAGGGTCGTACGCGCCCGGCCCAGCAGCGCCGCGTTCTTCTGCTCCCACACCTTGAAGCGCTGCTCGGGCGTGGAGGAGCCGTTGCCCGCGGAGAGGACCTCGGCGGTCAGCGACGCGTGGGCCGCGTACAGGTCCTCGCGGATCGCCGCGCGGGCCATGGACTGCCAGCGGTCGGCACGCGGCAGATCGATGATGCGGTCCATGAGCTGGGTGATGCGCAGCCGGTCGGCGAGGTCGTAGTACACCTCGGCGACCTCCATCGGCGTCCGGCCGACCCGGTCGGCGACGGCGACGATGTCGAGCGTGGGGAAGGCCGAGGAGAAGCCAGCGACCCGCGTGGCCAGCTCCTCCGGGACGCCCGCGCCCGTCAGCTCGTCGTAGATCTTCTGGTACCACTCCAGGTCCGCGCCGCGCAGCAGCTTGGGCAGCTCGCCCCAGACCAGGTGCACGCCCTCGGAGAAGAACGCGATGGTCTCGCTGAGCTGGAGCGGCTGCGGCCGGTTGTTGAGCAGCCAGCGCGTACCGCGCTCGACCAGGCGGCGGGAGTGCAGCCGGATCCGGGTCTGGACGGCCGCGTCGACCGTGTTGTCCAGGCCCTCGACGCCGTCCCACACCGTGCCCGACCCGAAGATCGCGCGGGACGCGGTCTGCGCCCGGACGATCTCCTCCAGCGAGGCCCCGGTCTCCTCCCGCAGCCGGTGCAGGAAGCTCGTACCGCCCGTGTTGACCGTGTCGTTGACCAGCAGGGTCGTGACGATCTCGCGGCTCAGCGGGTGGCTGTCGATCTGCTCGGGGAACCGCTCGCCCAGCGCGGCCGGGAAGTACGCGTGCAGCAGCTTGCGCAGGTAGGCGTCGTCCGGCAGCGAGGTGTGCAGCAGTTCGTCGGCGACCGTGATCTTCGTGTAGGCGAGGAGGACCGCCGTCTCGGGGCCGGTGAGGCCGTGCCCGGTGTTGAGGCGCTCGCGGATCTGCCGGTCGGTGGGCAGGAATTCGAGGGCCCGGTCGAGGTGGCGCTCCCTGACCAGGTGGCGCATGAAGCGCTGCTGGGCGTGGAGCATGTCCTTGGACTGGGCGAGGGCGTTGGCGATGGCCGTGTTCTGCGCGTAGTTGTTGCGCAGGACCAGGTGGCCGACCTCGTCGGTCATCTCGGCGAGCAGTTTGTTGCGCTGCTTGACGGTCATGTCGCCTTCGGTGACCAGGCCGTTGAGCAGGATCTTGATGTTCACCTCGTGGTCGGAGGTGTCCACGCCCGCGCTGTTGTCGATGGCGTCGGTGTTGACCCGCCCGCCGGTCTGCGCGAACTCGATCCGCCCCAGCTGGGTCAGGCCGAGGTTGCCGCCCTCGCCGACGACCTGGACCCGCAGGTCCCGCCCGTCGACCCGGATGGCGTCGTTGGCCTTGTCGCCGACGTCCGCGTGCGACTCGCTGGAGGCCTTGACGTACGTACCGATGCCGCCGTTCCACAGCAGGTCGACCGGCGCCTTGAGGATCGCCTTCATCAGGTCGGCCGGGGTCATCTTGGCGATCTTGTCCTCGATGCCGAGGACGTCCCGGATGTGGCCGTTGATCGGGATCGCCTTGGCGGTACGCGGGAAGACACCGCCGCCGGTGGAGATCAGATCGGTGTCATAGTCGGCCCAGCTGGAGCGGGGCAGCTCGAAGACGCGGCGGCGCTCGGCGTACGAGGTGGCCGCGTCCGGGTTGGGGTCGATGAAGATGTGCCGGTGGTCGAAGGCGGCGACGAGCCGGATGTGCTCGCTGAGCAGCATGCCGTTGCCGAACACGTCACCGGACATGTCACCGATGCCGACGACCGTGAAGTCCTCGCTCTGCGTGTCGACGCCCACCTCCCGGAAGTGCCGCTTGACCGACTCCCAGGCACCGCGGGCGGTGATGCCCATGCCCTTGTGGTCGTATCCGGCGCTGCCGCCGGAGGCGAAGGCGTCCCCGAGCCAGAAGTTGTAGCTCTCGGCGACCGCGTTGGCGATGTCCGAGAAGGTCGCCGTGCCCTTGTCGGCGGCCACGACGAGATACGTGTCGTCCTCGTCGTGCCGTACGACGTCCGAGGGCGGTACGACCTCGCCGGCGACCATGTTGTCGGTGATGTCGAGCAGCGCGGAGATGAAGGTCTTGTAGCTCCGGATGCCCTCGGCCAGCCACGCGTCCCGGTCCACCGACGGATCGGGCAGCTGCTTGGCGACGAAGCCGCCCTTGGCTCCGACGGGCACGATGACGGTGTTCTTGACCATCTGCGCCTTGACCAGGCCCAGGATCTCGGTCCGGAAGTCCTCCCGCCGGTCCGACCAGCGCAGCCCGCCTCGGGCCACCTTCCCGAACCGCAGGTGCACACCCTCGACACGCGGCGAGTACACCCAGATCTCGAACGCCGGACGCGGCGCCGGCAGGTCGGGGATGGCCTGCGGGTCGAACTTCATGGAGACGTAGTCGTGCGGCTTGCCGCCCGCCGCCTCCTGGAAGAAGTTCGTGCGCAGCGTCGCCTTGATGACGGTGAGGAAGGACCGCAGGATCCGGTCCTCGTCGAGGCTCGCCACCTGGTCGAGCGCGGCGTCGACCTCCTCGAGGAGCGCGTCGACGATCTCCCGGCCCGCCCGCTGCCGGTCCGGCGACATCCGCGCCTCGAACAGCGACACGAGCAACCGGGTGGTGTGGACGTTGTTCCGGAGGGTGTCCTCCATGTAGTCCTGGCTGAAGGTCGACCCGGCCTGCCGCAGGTACTTGGCGTACGCGCGCAGCACCATGGCCTGCCGCCAGGTGAGGCCCGCGCTCAGCACGAGCGCGTTGAACCCGTCGTTCTCGGCCTGCCCGGTCCAGGTGGCGGCGAAGGTCTCCTGCACCCGCTCCCGGGCATCGTCCCCGGCGTAGTCCACACTCCCGGCCTGCGGCCTCGGCATCCGCAGCCCGAAGTCGTAGATCCACGCCGTCGTCCGGTCCGCGCAGCGCAGCTCGTACGGCCGCTCGTCGATGACCTCGACGCCGATGCGGTTCAGGACGGGCAGCACCGCGGAGAGCGAGACGGAGCCGCCCTTGCGGTAGATCTTGAAGCGGCGCTCGTCGGGCGCGGCGCCCACCGGCTCGTACAGGCTGAGCTCGAAGTCCTCGTCCTGGTCGAGCGCTTCGAGGCGGACGAGGTCCGCGACGGCCGAGCGGGGGTTGTGGTCGGCCTTGTACCCCTCGGGGATGGCGTTCGCGTACCGGCGCAGCAGCTCGGCGGCCCGCTCCTCGCCGACCTCGGCGTTGAGCGCCTCGGCGAACCCGTCCGACCAGGACCGGGCGGCCTCCACCAGCTTGGCCTCGAGGCGGTCCTTGTCGGCGTCGCTGAGGTGCGGCAGCTCGGTGCCCGGCTGGACGCGGACCACGAAGTGCAGCCGGGAGAGGATCGACTCGGTGTTCATGGCGGTGAAGTCGACGCTGATGCCGCCCAGTTCCTCCTTCAGGATGTCGATGATCCTGAGGCGTACACCGGTGGTGTAGCGGTCGCGCGGGAGGTACACGAGGGCGGAGTAGTAGCGCCCGTACTCGTCCTGGCGGAGGTAGAGCCGCAGCCGCCTGCGCTCCTGGAGATAGAGCACGGAGGTGACGATGGAGCGCAGTTCGTCGGCCGAGGTCTGGAACAGTTCGTCGCGGGGGTAGGTCTCCAGGATCTGGAGCAGATCCCGCCCGTCGTGGCTGTTGGGCGAGAATCCGGCGCCCCGGAGGACGTCTTCGACCTTGCGGCGGACGACGGGCACCCGGCGCACGGACTCGGTGTAGGCGGCCGAGGAGAACAGTCCGAGGAAGCGCCGCTCACCGACCACGTTCCCCTCGGCGTCGAACTTCTTCACGCCCACGTAGTCGAGGTAGGACGGCCGGTGGACGGTGGCCCGGCTGTTGGCCTTCGTCAGGACGAGGAGCTTGTGCTCACGGGCCTTGGCGCGGGCGTCGGCGGGCAGCCGCTCGAAGGAGGAGCTGACGGGGTGGTGGTCGTGCCCGGCGTGGTGCGGGTCGGAGCGCAGGATGCCGAGGCCTGTGCCGGCGACGGCGGCGAGCGAGTCGTCCTCCCGCAGCTCGTACTCCCTGAACCCCAGGAAGGTGAAGTGGTCGTCGGCGAGCCAGCGCAGCAGCTCGCGGGCCTCCTCCACCTCCTGTTCGCGCAGGTCGTCGGCGGTGTGCTCGGCGGGCAGCCCGTCGGCGATACGGACCGCCGCCTCCCGCATCTTCTCCCAGTCCTCGACGGCCTCGCGGACGTCGGACAGGACGCGCAGCAGATCGTTGTTGATCTGCTTGAGGTCCGCCCGGTCCGTCTCGCGGTCGATCTCGACGTGGATCCAGGACTCGATGTGCGCGTCGTGCGGCAGCACCTCACCGGCGGCAACGGCCGCGGCCGCCGCGGCGACGGCGGCCGGCTCGATGATCAGCTCGACGAGCTTGCCGGTGACGTCCCGTCGTACGACGACCTGCGGGTGGATGACGACATGGATGCCGCGCCCCTGCCGTGACAGCTCATTGGTCACGGAGTCGACGAGGAACGGCATGTCGTCGGTGACGACCTCGACGACGGAGTGGCTGCACGTCCAGCCGTTCTCCTCGACGGTCGGGGTGTGGACCCGCACATTGGCCGTGCCCTGGGGACGGTTCTCGGCCAGTCGGTAGTGGGAGTGGGCGGCTCCGAAGACGTCGACCGGGTCGCGGCCGCTCAGGTCCTCCGGGGCGGTGTGCAGGTAGTAGCGCTGGAGGAACGCGAGCACGGTGTCGTGGTCCGGGATGCCGGACGTACTCTCGCTCGTCGTCCCAGTCGGTAGATACCCCCCGACCGGGCTGTTCTCAGCTACCCGGGCGGCCCGTTCGAGCAGCTCGGCCTTGGCTTCGTCCAGCTTGGTCTGCATTGTCCTCTGGCTCCTGTCGCGCGCCGTTGCGTGACGTAGAAGGAAGTACGAACTCGTCCCCTCCGACGCGCCACCACGACACGGGGTGTCCGGTCTGCTTCGACGCTATGCCGCAGGGTGAGATGAGCGGGGGGTAATCAGCCATTCTCGGTACTCGACAGGGGTGTGACGCTGCTCTCGGCACCGTCCGGCCTGTGGGTGTACCCGGCGTCCCGGGAGCCCTGGTGGCTCCCTCCCGCCCGCGAGGACCAGCGACCGCCGCCCGGACACGGATGTCGTCCGTGCTCACCGGGCGCAGGGCAGGGACAAGGGCGTCCCCGCGAGCTATCGCGCTGATCACGCCACAAGGCTATCCCTCCGGACGGGGGGCACGTCATGAGCCGTATGCGCACAAAACCAGGGGTCGAACTTTGACGTTCTGCACAGTACCCATCGCGCACTTTTGAGCTTACCTCCGCGCAACCGAGCTTATACGCGCTTTCGCCGGACCCCCGAACCCGCACACCCCCTTGGCGAACCTTCACCCCGGATGCACGTTGCCCAGGAAGCCATAGCCTGACGAAGGAAGCCCTGAGAGGCCCTGATCCGACGAAGGAAGCCCGAAGAAGCCCTAGCCCTAGAGGCGGAGGCCTCGCCGGAGCCGGCCCGCACCCGGCCGCGTCCGCCGCCCAGCCGAGGGGAGCCCCACCATGACGGCCAAGATCCTTATCGTGACCGGCGACGCGGCGGAGTCACTGGAGGTCCTGTACCCCTACCAACGCCTCCGCGAGGAGGGCTACGAGGTCCATATCGCCGCCCCCAGCCGCAAGAAGCTCCGCTTCGTCGTCCACGACTTCGAACCGGGCTACGACACCTACACCGAGAAGCCCGGCTACACCTGGCCCGCCGACCTGGCCTTCTCCGAGGTCGACCCCGGCCAGTACGTCGCCGTCGTCGTCCCCGGCGGCCGGGCCCCGGAGTACCTCCGCAACGACCCCGAGCTTCGCAAGATCCTCAAGTCCTTCTTCGACACCGACAAGCCGGTCGCCCAGATCTGCCACGGCCCGCTGCTCACCGCCGCCGTGGACGCCCTGCACGGCCGCCGCGTCACCGCGTACCCCGCCCTCGAACTCGACATGCAGGCCGCCGGCGCCACCTTCCAGGACGCCGAGACCGTCGTCGACGGCACCCTCGTCTCCGCCCGCGCCTGGCCGGACCACTCCCGCTGGATGCGGGAGTTCCTCACGGTGCTGCGGGCGAAGGCGCCGGTGACGTGAGAGGCGTCGGCGGGGCGGCCGGGGGTGGTAGCTGCTCGCCAAGGAGTGCGCATGACCTCTGATTACTCGATCGTGTGATGGTCGGCTTCCGGGCTGGCGTTGTCCTGGGCCGTTTGGGTTGGCGTGATCGTGCGATCTGCGATCTGGGACGCGGGGTACGGCGTCAGCGTGCGGGGCCCCCTGTTTCACCGGTGTGATGGTTCAGGGCCTCTCCGTCGCCTCTGGCTGTACCTATGTGGCCGGGTCGTGCAGGGCTGTGTCCATCAGCGGCCTCCGGCCGCGGGGGTGTCGCCACCCCGGGGACGAGTACGCCGGGGACCAGCTCGCCCAGGACCGTTCGGGGCGCGCGGCTGAACGGGCTCACTCCGGCTCAGTCCACAGGAACGGTACGAAGGCGCCCTGAGCCCTACGCGGCCAGCCGCTCGGCCTCGGCGACGGCCTCCTCCAGGGTGTCCACGACGGGCACCCCGACCCCCTCCAGGCTGCCCCGGCTGTGGGAGCCCCCGGTGTAGAGCACGGCCTGCGCTCCCACATACCGGGCGGCGACGGCGTCATCGGCGGCGTCCCCGATCACGACGGTCCGTCTCGGCTCCACGCCCACGAGCCGGCGCAGATGCCGCACCATGTGCTCGGTCTTGCTGCCCCCGGACGGCCCGGTCCGCCCGTCGACCCGTGTGAAGTGCGGCTCGATCCCGAACCCCCGCACCAGCGGAACCAGCTCCTCATGCACATACATGCTGAGAATCGACTGACTGCGCCCCGCCGAAAGCCAGTCCGTGAGCAGCGCCGGCACGCCTGCGGTCAGCCCACAAGCCACCCGGTGCTCCGCGTAGTACCGATGGAAGACCACATCCATGGCCTCCCACTCCTCATCCGTGGGCAGCCGCCCGATCAACCGCTCATAGAACTTCGGCACCGGCACGCAGTACAGCTCCCTGTACCGCTCCAGCGTGATCGGCTCGATCCCCAACTCCGCGAACGCCGCGTTCGTCGCCCCGATGATCGCCTCGTTGTCATGGAACAAGGTCCCATTCCAGTCCCAGACGATATGCGCCCCGACTCCGTTCATCCCCATCCCCAGAACGTACCCCGCACCACCGACAACGCATCGCGGGCCGCACTTGCCTGCGGGCAGCCGCGGCCACCCGGAGCCGCACCTGGCCACGGCAGTCGTACCGCCGAGGCGACGCCGCGCACGGCGGCGGGCAGCCGTGCCGCTGGGCGCCGCCCGCGGGGCTACGGCAGAGGTGGCTCCGCCGCACAGGCTGCGGGCAATCGTGCCGCAGGCCCCACCCACCCGGCAACGACAGGAGCGGCTCCGCCGCACACAGGCTGCGGCCAGCCGTGCCACTGGGCGCCGCCCGCAGGGCTACGGCAGAGGTGGCTCCGCCGCACACAGGGTGCGGGCAATCGTGCCGCCGAGGCCCCACCCGGCAGCGGCACGGACAGGTCCGTCCGTCGTAGCTGCGGGCAATCGTGCCGCTAGGGGCGGCACGGGTGGGCGCAGCGGCACCCTGCGAGCGCCGGCAAGCGCGAACATCCCCTCTCAGCCCCGGCAAAGGGCGCCGGACACCACCCCACCGAGACATTCAGCCGCACCGGACGCCCAGCCCAGCCCAGCCGGGACCGGTCAGCCCCCCAACCCCACCAGGTTGGGAATCTCCTGCGTCGCGTACCACAGCAACTCGTGATCGTCCGCCCCGTCCACGATGAACTGCGCGTCGTCATCCCCCTGATCCGCCGCCCCCAACGCATGAGCGGCCTCCCCCACCTCTTCCTCCGCCTCCACCGAGTCGACATGCACAGCCGCGGCCTTGCCCAACGACACCGGCCCAGCCACCCGCACCTCCCCGAGCGCCACCGGGTCGAGCCCCCGGTCGGGATCGGCCACCGCATCCCGGTCAGCCACATCCACGGCCACGACCACCCGCCGCCGAGCAGCCGTCGGGTCCACGGCCACCAGCCGCAACGATGCGAGCGCCGCCCGGTTCAGCGCCGCGTACTCCAACTCCTCGATGTCGTCGGACAGATACCACTCCCGCAGAGCCGGCGTGACGGCGTACGCGACGAACGCCCCCTCCCCCAGCTCACCCGTCTTGTACGCCTCGGCGAGCCCGGGAAGGGTCAGGGGGACGTAGACGCGCATGGCATGCCGCTTTCGTAGTCGTGATCTCGGAGCACCTCGGAGCGTTCGGCGATTCGTTCCAGCGGATCGTTCCAGCGATGCGTTTCGGTTCGTCGTAGAGGTTCCCGCGAAGCCTCCGGAGGGCCTTCAGGATACGTGCGGGGCGTCCCCTTTCGAGCCCCCGCCCAACCCTCCGGACGCGTCCACCCCAGGCCCGCCACCTCACCCGGTACACCCCCGCTCCGCCGGGCCCGACCACCCTCACCGTCACCCTGATAGGTGAACATTTCGCGGCCCCCGGCGGCCCCCGCGCTTCCTTGCGGCGGCCCCCTCCGGCCTCGTACAAGATCTCCATCACCAAGTTACCGACTGGTACCCAGCGGCATCACCGACGACGGGGATTTCCGATGAACAAGGTCATGACCAGGACCACGCGCCGACCCGGCACCCGCCCACCCGTCCGCCACGACACCCGCCGCCCCGGCCGCACCCCGGCCGGCACGACCCCGGGAGGCGGCCGCCCGTCCACGGCCCAGTCCACGACGCTCGCACCCCAGCCCTCGACCCGCACAACTCCCCACAACGCGACACAAGGCCATACGACTCCCGACAGCGCCACCCGCACGGCACTCACCCCACCCCGCAACGGCCCCGTCTTCCACCCCCGCCCCACCGACCGCTTCGCCGACCTCCTCCTCGCCGTACTGAGCGGCCGACGCCCGGTCCACAGCATGCTGCGCCACACCGCGGGCCGGGCCTACGACGAACTGGCCTGGCTGGCCGAACGCGGCCCCCTGCGCACCACCCACGGCGCCCACCCCGTCGTCCGGGACATCGGCTACTACGTGGCCGGCCCGGGCGCCCTGGAGGTCTTCGCCCGCATCGGCGCCGGCGACCGGCTCCGCGCCATGGCCTTCCGCCTGGAACACGGCCCAGACCACCGCTGGCGCTGCACAGCGGTGGAACTCGGCGGCCCGAAGCTCCCCCACTCCGACGACGACTGAACCACCCGCAGACGGCCGCACTCGCAGGCGCCCCCGACCGCCGACGCGGCCGTACAGCGGACCACCCGAGCGCACACGGCCGTTCACCGGACCACCCGGCCGGGCCGGATCGGCCCACCGGACCACCCGGCCAGGCCGGACCGGGCCCACCGGACCACCCGACCGGACCCTGACCACGTGTCCGCCGTGCACGCCTCAACCGCCGTACGGCCTGAGCCCCCGCCCATGCCCCCGCCCGCGACGCGCGAAGGGCCGGGCACCCCATAGG
>NZ_JBHVDX010000305.1:0-9578 GCF_042802555.1 Streptomyces sp. NPDC057474
CGAGCCCGGCGGCCCGCCACCGCCGGGCGAGCAGCAGCATCCCGATGAAGATCGCGGGCGTCAGCTTGATCGCCGCCGCCAGGCCGATGCCCACACCGGCCCAGCGGCCCCGGCCGGTGGCCAGCAGCCAGGCGTCGGCGAGCACCAGGGCCAGCAGCAGGAGGTTGACCTGGCCGAAGCTGAAGGTGTCCCGCAGCGGCTCGAACAGGGCGAGCGCGCAGAGGGCGAGCGAGGCGCCGAACCAGCCGAAGCGGCGCAGGAGCGGCCCGGCCAGCACGTACAGGACGGCCGCGAGCGCTGCCAGGTTGAGCCCGAGACACAGCACGATCGCGGTGCGCAGCCCGACCAGCGCCATCGGCAGCATGGCGACGGCCGCGAACGGCGGATAGGTGAATCCGTAGGTCGTGCCCGGCACCAGGTAGTCGTAGATACGGCCGTCGTGGTGGACCCAGGTGTCGATCGCGCCGTGATAGACGCGCAGGTCGAACCAGTCGCGCAGCAGCGGGACGGTCGCGGTGAACACGGCGACGGCGACGGCCAGGCCGAGGACGAGCAGGACGCGGGCGCGGTCGGTGCGCGGCCGGAACCACCTCTGACGCGGTTCGCTCATGCCGTGCGCTCCAGCACCGGTGCCCGGGAGGCCTGCTCGGCCTGCCACAGCACGACCACCGCGAGCACTCCCCCGCACACCGCCAGCACGATCTGCTCGGTGTCCGCCGGGTAGCCGCTCGGCAGGACGGCGAGCGCGAGGACCCCGCTGGCGGCGGCGACCCGGTGCTGCACCGAGGCGTCCCGGGCGGCCGCGGCGATGAGGAACAGGCCCCAAAGGGCGTACCAGGGGCGGATCGCGGGGCCCAGCGCGGCCACGACGGCCAGGCTGAGGCCGAGCGCGTACACCGGCCCGGGTCTCAGCCGGAGCCATATGTAGAGGACGACGGCGAGGGTCAGCAGGAGTCCGGCCGCGCGCCAGGCCGGGAGGGCGAAGGGGGCCAGGTCGCTGCCGAGGTCGTGGAGGAGGGTGCCGGTGGCGCGGCCGAGGACGCTGGTGGGCGACCAGTTCTGCGGGGACACGGGTGTGCGCAGGGCGGCGATCCAGCCGTATCCCGTGCCGGCCAGGGCGGTCAAGGCCGCCGTGGTGGCTGTCGCGACGGCCAGGGTGGCCGCGGTCGTCCGGATCCAGCCGGTACGGCCGCGCATCACGACCACCGCCAGCAGGCCTAGCGCTGCGGGCGCCTTGACCAGGGCGGCGAGCGTGACGAGGACGACGCCGAGGAGGTACCAGCGGCCCCGCGCGAGCACCAGTCCGACGCCCAACAGCCCCAGCATCATCGCGTCGTTGTGAGCTCCGGCCACGAGGTGCAGGAGCACGAGCGGGTTGAGCGCGCCCAGCCAGAGGGCGACGGCCGGGTCGGCTCCGCTGTGCCGGGCGAGGCGGGGCAGCGCCACGGCCATCAGGGCCACCCCGAGCAGGGCGATCAGACGCATCCCGATGAGCCCGGCCGGTATCCGCCCCTCGGTGAGGCCGGAGAGCCCGGAGGCCATGGCGAGGAAGACCGGCCCGTACGGTGTCGCCGTGTGCCGCCACATCGGTGCCACCTCGTCGGCGAGCGGCCCGCCGAGCCGGGCGGGCCCGTGCAGATAGACGTCCATGTGCGCGTCGACCATGGCGCCCTGGGCGAGGTAGCTGTAGACGTCCCGGCTGAAGAGCGGTGGCGCGAGGAGCAGGGGCGCCGCCCAGACGGCCAGGACGAGGAGCAGGGCGCGGGGTGTCGGGGGTTCGGGGCCGCGTATCACCTTCCCCAGCAGCGCCCAGGCGGCTATCAGCAGGACGACGCCGAAGTAAACACCGACCAGACCCAGCGCGCCGCGCCCCGAGGTCGGCGAGAGCAGTTCCTGGACCGGCAGGGCACCGGCGGTTTCACCTCCCAGGGCGAGAAAAGCGGATCCGGCCAGGCCGAGCGCCTGGCAGCGGCGTAGGTCGACGGGGAAAGCGATGGCCAACACTCGGTCAGCGTGTCAACGCCGGGTGGCGCGGAGACGACGCGGCGCCCACCTGGCGGGTACCAGGACGTGACCATGAGCGAACCCGTCGCCCCGGGTCGGGGCTATGGGTTCGATGGTGGCGGCGACGGCGACAACGGTGGCGCCGAGGACAGTCAGAAAACAGACAATCCCGTCAGGGTCGTGAACCGGTCCAGTGCCTCCACTCCCGCCACCGAGTTGCCCCGCTCGTCCAGCCCCGGACTCCACACGCAGAGCGTGCAACGGCCGGGCACGACCGCGATGACGCCGCCGCCCACCCCGCTCTTGCCGGGCAGGCCCACGCGGTAGGCGAACTCGCCGGCCGCGTCGTACGTGCCGCAGGTGAGCATGACCGCGTTGACCTGTTTGGCCTGGCTGCGGGTCAGCAGGCGGCTGCCGTCGGCGCGGACGCCGTGCCGGGCGAGGAAGGTGGTCGCGAGGGCCAGGTCGGCACAGGAGGCGGTGAGGGAACACTGGCGGAAGTACTGGTCGAGGAGGACCGGTACGGCGTTGTCGATGTTGCCGTACGACGCCATGAAATGGGCGAGGGCCGCGTTGCGGTCGCCGTGCGCCGACTCGGAGGCGGCGATCTGCGCGTCGAAGTCCAGATCCGGGTTGCCGCTCTCCGAGCGGAGGAAGGAGAGCAACTCGCCGGCCGCGTCGCCGGTACGGGTCTGGAGGCGGTCGGTGACGACGAGGGCGCCCGCGTTGATGAACGGGTTGCGCGGGATGCCGCTCTCGTACTCCAGCTGGACCAGGGAGTTGAAAGGGTTGCCCGAGGGTTCGCGGCCCACGTGCTCCCAGAGGGCGTCGCCCTCCCGGGCAAGGTCGAGGGCGAGGGTGAAGACCTTGGTGATGGACTGCGTGGAGAACGGCTCCCGCCAGTCCCCCACGCCGTACACCGTGCCGTCGAGCTCCGCGACGGCCATGCCGAAGCGGCGTGGATCGCAGGCCGCGAGCGCCGGGATGTAGTCGGCGGGACGGCCGCGGTCCGGGGTCCGTTCGATCTCCTCGGCGATGCGTTCCAGGACCGGCTGGAAGGTGAGGGACGACGTCATTGTCATGATCACCATTGTGCCTTCCGTGCCGGTCCCGGCGCGTCGTCGCAGGTCAGGAGTGGGCCGACGCAGGGATGCGCCGGCCCTGGGTGCGTCAGGCCAGGGGTGTGCCGCTGCCCGCGAGCACCTCGGGCCTCAGCAGTTCCCGGAGCCGTTCGGCGGGCAACAGGCCCTTCTCCTGGACGAGTTCGGCCACGCCCCGGCCGGTGGCGAGGGCCTCCTTGGCGATGTCGGTGGCCGCCGTGTAGCCGATGTGCGGGTTGAGGGCGGTGACCAGGCCGATGGAGTTCTCCACGGCCGCGCGCAGCTCGTCCTCGTTGGCGGTGATGCCGTCGACGCACCGCTCGGCCAACGTCAGGCAGGCGGCCCGCAGATGCGTGATGGACTCCGACAGGGAGTGCAGGATGATCGGCTCGAAGGCGTTGAGCTGGAGCTGTCCGGCCTCGGCGGCCATGGTGATGGTGACGTCGTTGCCGATGACCTCGAAGGCGACCTGGTTGACGACCTCGGGGATCACCGGGTTCACCTTGCCTGGCATGATGCTCGAACCGGCCTGCACCGGCGGCAGGTTGATCTCGTTCAGCCCGGCGCGCGGCCCGGAGGAGAGCAGCCGCAGATCGTTGCAGCTCTTGGAGAGCTTGACGGCGACGCGCTTGAGAACGCCCGACATCTGCACGAACGCACCGCAGTCCTGGGTGGCCTCGACCAGGTTGGCGGCGGTGACCAGCGGCAGTCCGGTGATCGCCGCGAGGTGGCGGCGCGCCGACTCGGCGTATCCGGCGGGGGCGTTGAGGCCGGTGCCGATGGCGGTGGCGCCGAGGTTGATCTCGTGGATCAGCTCGACAGCCTCGTCGAGGCGGCTGCGGTCCTCGTCGATCATGACGGCGAACGCGGAGAACTCCTGGCCCAGCGTCATGGGGACCGCGTCCTGCAACTGGGTGCGGCCCATCTTGAGCACCTCGCGGAACTCGACGGCCTTGCGGGCGAAGGAGTCCTGCAGGACGGCCATCGCCTTGAGCAGTCCGTGCACCGCGAAGACCGTCGCTATCTTGACGGCGGTCGGGTAGACGTCGTTGGTGGACTGACCGAGGTTGACGTCCTCGTTGGGATGCAGGTACTGGTACTGGCCCTTCTCATGGCCCAGCAGCTCCAGCGCGCGGTTGGCGACGACCTCGTTGGCGTTCATGTTGGTGGAGGTGCCGGCGCCGCCCTGGACGACGTCGACGACGAACTGGTCGTGCAGCTTGCCGTCGCGGATCTCCCGGCAGGCCTCGATGATCGCGGCGGCCTTCTCGGGGGCGAGCAGGCCGAGTTCCTCGTTGGCGCGGGCGGCGGCCTCCTTGACGGCGGCCAGGGCGTCGATCAGATGGGGGTAGGCGGAGATCGGGGTCCCCGTGATGGGGAAGTTCTCCGTGGCGCGCAGGGTGTGGACGCCCCAGTACGCGTCGGCGGGGACGTCACGGTCTCCGAGCAGATCGTGTTCGCTGCGGGTCGCTGCGGCGGTCATGGCGGTACGGGTCCTCTTCTTTGAGGCGGGTGCGGGTTCTGTGCGGCGGGTGCGGGGTGGGCCGCCCCTCGTCGGGCGCGGCCCTTGCGGGGCCGCGTCCTCGGAAGGCGGTTCGAAGGGAGACGAGATTGCGGGGGTCCTGGGTTCAGATGTCCGTGGTGTCCGCGAGCGGGTCGAGCGCCCTGGCGGGCCGGACGCGCCCGACCACCTCGCCGCCGCCGAGGAGTGGGGCGCCCGCGAAGTCGGCGAGGGCTGCCGGGTCGACGCCGGCGCGGGCGAGGGCCGCCGCGGTGACGGGGACCCGGGCCCGGTCGGCGCCGTCGGCGATCTTCACGGCGACGGCCCGGCCGTCCGGGAGCGCGGCGACCTGGACGCCCTCGAAGCCGTCCTTGGTGAGCAGTCCGGGCACGGCCCGCATCAGCTCGGCCACGTCGCGCCCGGCGCCGGACGCCATCTCGACGTGTGCGCGCATCGCGTCGGCGACCGTGCGCTCGGGGGTGCCCTGGGTGGCGCTGGTGATCCGGGCGAGGGCGCGGGCCAGGCCGTGCAGGGAGACGGAGAAGAGGGGGGCGCCGCAGCCGTCGACGGTCACCCGGGCGATGGCCTGCCCGGTGAGGTCCTCGACGATCTCGGCTATGGCCTGCTGCAACGGGTGCGCCGGGTCGAGGTAGCTCTCCAGCGACCAGCCGTTGAGCCGGCACGTGTAGAGCATGGCCGCGTGCTTGCCGGAGCAGTTCTGCGCGAGACGGGAGGGCTGCCGACCCTCGCGTATCCACCGGTCCCGGACAGCCGGGTCGTACGGCATGTCGGTGACGTTGCGCAGATCGTCCTCGCCGGCGCCGGCCAGCTCCAGGATCCGCCGGGCTCCGGCGAGGTGGCGCTCCTCGCCGGAGTGGCTGGCCGCGGTCAGGGACAGCAGCTCGCCGTCCAGGGGCAGTCCGGCGCGCAGCATCGCCACGGCCTGGACCGGCTTGAGCGCCGACCGAGGGTAGAACGCCGCCTCGATGTCGCCGAGTTGGAGTTCCACCTCCCCGTCGGCACCCAGCACCACGACGGAGCCGTAGTGGATGCCCTCGATGACACCTCCGCGTACGAGGTGGGCGACGGGGGCGTGGAGCGGTTCCCGGATCGCGGGGGCCGCGGCCACCGGAGCCGCAGGGATCGCCGCGGCGCCGGTGGTCGTGGGGTCGTACATCACTGCCTGAATCACTTCTTCACTTCGGCCGACTGCTGGGCGACCCGGCGACGTACGCCGAACCACCCCGCGATCAGCGCCAACACGATGAGGGGGAGGCACAACACGGTCGTGCGGCCCGCGCCGCCGTCCGCGTACATCAGGACGAGGACCGACGCCAGGAAGAACAGCGTTACCAGCTCGGTCCACGGGGAGCCCGGCAGCCGGTAGCTCGGCCGGGTCAGCTCGCCCTTCTCGGTCTTCTGCCAGAACACCAGGTGACAGATCATGATCATGCCCCAGGTGCAGATGATGCCGATCGCGGCGAAGTTGAGCACGATCTCGAACGCGTCGGCCGGGACCACGAAGTTCAGCCCGACGCCCAGCACACAGATACCGCTGGTGAGCAGGATGCCGCCGTACGGGACCTGGCTGCGACTCATCACGCCGGTGAACTTCGGGGCGGAGCCCGCCATCGCCATCGAGCGCAGGATGCGGCCGGTGGAGTACAGGCCCGAGTTGAGCGATGACATGGCCGCGGTCATCACGACCAGGTTCATGATGCCACCGGCCGCCGGGATGCCGATGTTGGAGAGCACGGTGACGAAGGGGCTCTCACCGGCCTTGTACGAGGACCAGGGCAGCAGCATCGCCAGCAGGAGGACGGAACCCACGTAGAACAGACCGACACGCCACATGATCGAGTTGATCGCCTTCGGCATGATCTTCTCGGGGTTCTCGGTCTCGCCCGCCGCGACGCCGACCAGTTCGACGGAGGCGTAGGCGAAGACGACGCCCTGGATGATCAGCAGCATGGGCAGCAGGCCGTTGGGGAAGATGCCGCCGTTGTCGGTGATCAGGGACGGGCCGGGGGTGTGGCCGTCGACGGGCTGCTGGGTGACAAGCAGGAAGATGCCGATCAGCATGAAGACGACGAGTGCGCTGACCTTGATGATCGCGAACCAGAACTCCAGTTCGCCGAACATCTTCACCGAGATCAGGTTCACGGTGAGGACGACCGCGAGCGCGATGAGCGCGATCACCCACTGCGGGATGTCGGAGAACATGCCCCAGTAGTGGGTGTAGAGGGCTACCGCCGTGATGTCGGCGATACCGGTGGTGGCCCAGTTCAGGAAGTACATCCAGCCGGCCGTGTAGGCGCCCTTCTCGCCGAGGAACTCCCGGGCGTAGGACACGAAGGCGCCGGACGAAGGCCGGTAGAGGACCAGTTCGCCGAGGGCGCGGACGACGAGGAAGGCGAAGACTCCGCAGACCGCGTACGCGATGAAGAGGGACGGGCCGGCGTCGGCGAGACGGCCGCCGGCACCGAGGAAGAGGCCGGTACCGATCGCGCCGCCGATGGCGATCATGTTGACGTGGCGGGCCTTCAGGGACTTGCTGTAGCCGGCGTCTCCGGCGTCGACATGCGCCGGGGTCCGCCCGGCCTGTACGACGTCTTTTTCGAGGGACTGCTCGCTCACGCCTCGCGTCCGCCTTCCGTGGAGCTGCCCGTGCGCGGGGAACGCACGATGTCGGTGAGGGTGGTCTCGACGCGGTCGAGGTGGTGGGACATGGCCTCCACCGCGTCGTGTTCGGAACCGTCGATCAGCGCCTCGACGATGGCCCGGTGCTCACGGTTGGACTGCTCGCGCCGGCCGCCCAGCTCGTTGAGGAAGGCCGACTGGCGGGCCAGCGCGTCCCGGATCTCCTCGATCACCCGGCGGAACACCGGGTTCTGGGCGGCCTCGGCCACGGCCAGGTGGAAGAGCGTGTCCATCGCGACCCAGGCGGTGGTGTCTGTCTCCCGCTCCATCCGGTCCAGGAGGTGGGCCAGGTGGTCCAGGTTCTCCGGGGTGCGGCGCACCGCCGCGTACCCGGCGACCGGGATCTCCACGTGCCGGCGCACCTCCAGCAGGTCGCTCGCCGCGTAGTCGCCGAAGGTGGGGTCCTCGACGGCGTTCCCGATCACGAAGGTGCCCTTGCCGGTGCGGGACTGGGTCAGGCCCATCACCTGCAGGGCGCGCAGCGCCTCGCGGAGCACCGGACGGCTCACTTCGAGCTGCCGGCACAGCTCCGCCTCCGAGGGGAGCTTGTCGCCGATGGCGTACTTGCCGCGCTCGATGGCGTCGCGGAGGTGGGTGAGCACCGCTTCCATGGCGCTGACGCGCCGGGGTGCCGAGCCACCTGTCTGGCTGTCTGACAGGTTCACGGTGGTGATCCTGCGGGTGACGGGAGGGGGCTGTCAAGGGGCCCCGGATTCGATCTTCCAGGTCACGGGCGGTTGTGGATCAGCCCCGGGTCACTCGTCGGCGGCCCGCGTGAGCGTCGTCAGCTGAGGCCGCCCGCGCCGAGCAGCCCGAAGAGGAGCACCCCGACCACGATCCGGTAGGACACGAACACATGGAAGGAGTGCCTGGTCACGAACTTCAGCAGCCAGGCGACGGAGGCGTACGCGACCGCGAACGAGACGGTGGTTCCGACGATCAGCGGAGCCGCGCCCACCCCCGCGCCGAGGGCGTCCTTCAGTTCGTACAGCCCGGCGCCGGTGAGGGCCGGGATGCCGAGGAAGAAGGAGAGCCGGGTGGCCGCGACCCGGTCGAGGTCGAGCAGCAGCGCGGTGGACATGGTGGCGCCGGAGCGGGAGAAGCCGGGGAAGAGCAAAGCGAGGATCTGCGAACAGCCGACGAGCATCGCGTCCCGGAACCGGGTGTCCTCCTCCGCACGCCTGCGCCGGCCCACCTGTTCCGCGACCCACATCACACCGCTGCCGACGATCAGCGAACCGGCCACCACCCACAGCGAGGCGAGCGGCCCCTCGATGAGCGAACGGGCGGCCAGCCCGACGACCACGATCGGGATCGTCGCGGCGATCACCCACCACGCGAACCGGTAATCGCGGTCCTGCCGCTCCCCCGCGTCGAAGAGGCCCCGGAACCAGGCGGAGCCGATCCGCGCGATGTCCTTGCGGAAGTACACGAGGACCGCGGCGATCGCGCCGACCTGGATGACCGCCGAGAACCCGACGACGGCCTTGTCCTCGACCTGGATCCCCATGAGCCCTTCGGTGATCTTCAGATGACCGGTGGAGGACACCGGCAGAAACTCCGTCATCCCCTCCACCGCTCCGAGGACGACGGCCTGACCGACGGTGATGGTGCTCATGGCGTCCAGTTCTGCTCGGCGAGGGCATGGCTGATGAGTGCATGGCTGAGGTACGGCCGGCCACGGGTCACGGCGGGCTGATCGTGCCGGGGAGGCAGTCGTACTACGGCCGGGTAAGGGCCGCGCTCAGGACCAGAGGGCCTGCGCCACCGCCAGCCCCACGAAGACCGCGCCCAGCCCCGCCGTCACGCTCGCGGCCACGTTGGCGGCGGCGTGGAAGCGGGCGCCGCTCTGGGCCAGCCGCAGGGTCTCGTACGAGAAGGTCGAGTACGTGGTGAGCGCCCCACACAGGCCGGTGCCGAGGAGAAGCTGCAGGTGGGAGGTGGCGGCACCGGCCGCCACGGCGCCGGTGAGGGTGCCGAGGACCAGGGATCCGGTGACGTTGACGGCGAACGTCCCCCAGGGGAAGTCCGTGTCGTGCCGCAACTGCACGGCGCGGTCGGTGAGATAGCGCAGGGGCGCGCCGACCATTCCGCCGACGATGACGAGCACCCAGTTCACGACGACCTCTTACCTTTCTCACGCGTTTCAACCGGACCCGTCTGCCGTGGTTCGGTCGGGCCTGGCTGTCGTGGTTCGGTCGGACCCGTCTGCCGTGGTTCGGTCGGACCCGTCTGCCGTGGTTCGGTCGGACCCGTCTGCCGTGGTTCGGTCG
>NZ_JBHVDX010000306.1:0-9562 GCF_042802555.1 Streptomyces sp. NPDC057474
GCGGTGTGCCCCGGCCGGGCTCTCGCCGTTCCGGCCGACGCCACCGTGACGGCAGGGAAGCGCGAACTACGCCGCGAGCCGCCGACGCCCGGTTGAGGTGACGGCTGACGGAGTGGAGGCGATGCCCACGACCTCGACCTGAATCCCCCACGCTGCGAGCGTCCTGGCCGTCTGTACCAGGGTGACCTGTGAGAACGGGAACAGGGTGTCGGCGGTGAGGTTGGCTCCGTCCTTCAGCAGGATCGCGAAGACGACCTTCGACGGCCGGAAGGCTTCCGGCAGGCAGCGCCCCTTACGTGCCGCTGCCACCTTCTCGGCGAACCGTTCCCTCCCCTCCGGGGAGTTCCGCAGAGTCTGCACGGCTACGAGTGCCTGGCTGAAGAGATGGCTCAGCGCATCGGAGCCCTTGGCGCGCTTCACCATGATCAGCGCGTTGTCCGGGCTTAGGAGATCACACATCTCCACGCCGTTGCCGCGGTGCAGCGCCGTCTGGACGTTGTCGCGGTCGAAGCAGACGTACCCGGGCCGCTGGTCCGGCACGGACGCGTTGTAGGTGCGCTCCGTCTCTCCGACGACCCACGGGGGCAGGTCCACGGACGAGGAGCGCGTCATCAGCCGCTCCGCGTGTGAGCGGATCACCTGCAGATACACCCGGTCGATCTCGTACCAGTGCTCGTCCATCAAGAAGTACCGGTGGGAGTCCAGGGACACCTCCGCCTCGATCCACCGGAGCGCGCTGGAGGTCCAGATCTCGTCGGCCCGGCTGGCGCGGCTGTGCCGGTAGAGGGTGACGGTTCCTTCCCGGAGTGCGGTGACCCGCCTGCCGGCGCGCTGGACACGAGCTCGGCAGAGGACGTAGCCGAGGTCGAGGTCGTCGGTCGCCCGGACGGCCGTGTCGCTGTTGATCCTGGCCCTGAACGCCTGGGCGGCGGTGTAGTCGTCCCAGTGGTCGGCGGGGACGGCGACTCCGATCCTCCCGTCGGACTCTTGACCGAGGAGATCGTCGAGAACGCTCTCCAGGCGGGTGACAAGGCCGGGATCGTCGACAGGTACGACATGCTCGACGAACTCCAGCTCCGGGCTCGGCCTCTCCTCACGCAGGACACGGGCGATCGCACGGATGTCGGCGATCAGGTCAGCGCCTTCCACACCGAGCCGCAGACGCAGGCCGGCACCACCCTCGGCGCTGAAGATCCTCGCCGGGTTGTCCCGGGAGATGGTGAGCGGGATGCCGTCCAGGTGACCGCCGAGGCGGCGCACGATCTGGGCGTGCTCGACGATGCCCAAACTCCAGACGGAGGCGCCGCCCGGGACGACAGTGATGTCGGTGCGGCCTCCGCCCGGGGTGTGCGACACCACGTCCCGGATTCGGGTGGGGTCCACCCGGCGGGACGCGAAACTCAGGCCGAACCGGTGATCCTTCAGGCGGTCGGGAACCAGGCGGAAGCCCTGGTCGTAGCCGATGGCGTACACCTCGCCGTCGACGGCGAGCATCAGCAGTCCGGCCGAGCGGTTGACCGGCCGCGACACCTCGATGCCCGTCGTACGGAAAATCTCGTCGCACCAGCTCGCGACGGACTGCTCGAAACTGCCGGTGACCAGGACCGCCGGCCCACCAAGGTTCTCGGGGAAGTCGAAATCCGCGTGCACCTTCTCCAGCTGGCGCGCATCCAGAGCGTCGAACATCCCGTCGACGGTAGGAGTGACGCCCCTGAGCCGGTACAGGGTGCGCTTCGACGTGCGGGTTGCCATGGTGTCGCTCCTCTCGTGCGGGGCGGCGACAGTCGCCCTGGTGGTGTCGTTCTCAGGTGCGCCGCCTTCTGGGAGCGGCCGTTCTCAGCAGGCCAACAGGGCGACGATCGCGGCGACTTCGGCCCGCCACGCACGCACCTGGTCCTCCGTGGGACCGATCTCGTACTGGTGGTAGTGGCAGCCGAGGCAGAGCTGGCTCCACGCGGCCTTCGCCCGGCGAGCGGTCCCGGCTTCGGCGCAGCCGCGAAGCCACAGGAGCGCGGCCCGCATGGAGCCCTCACGGATGGTGCGGGGTGCGCCGTGAGTGGCGAGACGGGTGGCGACCGCGCTCTCCAACGCGGCGCGGAGTGCGAAGGCGGCACCGCGGCACCGACTCGCCGCCGTGGCGGTGAGGGTGAGGGTTACGGGCGGGGTGGGTCCGGCCGTACTGGCTCCCGTCGTGGCGGACCCGCCCGCGACGGGGCCGGTGGAGGCAGAACAGCCGTTGTCCGCGATAAGCAGGTCGGCGGTGTCCAGCAACTGACGGATCGTCGTGTTCACGGGGTGACCTCCTCCGGCATGCGCACGGTTTGGGCGACGGCCTTGACGTCCTCCACGAACCGGCGGGGATCGGGCATCGAGGTGCCCGACGGGTGGGCGCCCTCCTGGCACTGCCGGATAAGGTCCACCGCTCCGGGGCCGCACCGTCTGCGCAGCTCGCGGTAGACGTCACCCGCCGTCTTCGACGGGTCTCCGAAGAGCCCCAGGGCCGCGATGTCCAGCAGCCTGACGGCCGCCGCGACGGTCTTCTCCGCCTCGTGCTCGGGCAGTCCGGCGCGGTGCAGGCGCAGCCACGCGGCCTCGGAGAAGGCCCGCTCCAGGACGGTGCGGCAGAGGCCGGGCAATACGTGGGTCATGGCGACCAGCGGGAGGTTCGGCGTACGGGGCGAGGGCACGCGCGTCGTCCAGTGCCTGTCGTGGAGGCCCGCGTCACCCGTCCGGGTGACCGGCTTGCAGGCGCAGGATGCGGACGGTTACGTTCGCCGCGACAACCGCAAACAGATACGGCCCCCGGCCGGGACTGGCATCCCGAACGAGGGCCTGACCGATCAGGAAGTGACACCTTCCCGATGGCTGACCCTCAGTCTAACGCGCCCCTGCGCGCCGACGCCGGAGCTCCGACCTCCGGCGTGATCCACGTACGCACCCGGCTGACGGCCGACTTCACGGTGATCTCCAACACCCTCGCGCAGCGACGCGGCAGCGCGGTCACGGTCGGCGTCGCGGCGTACATCTCCTCCCTCCCCACCGGCACCCTCGTGAGCATCACCGCCCTGTGCGAGCACTTCGACGAGGGCGAGATCCTCATCTCGCGGGCGCTGAGAGAGCTGGAAGAGGCCGGATACCTGGAGCGCCGCCGCGAGCGAACCCCCACCGGCCAGGTCCGCACCCGGACGTACTTCTACGACGTACCCGGCGGCGAGCCCGACCCGGATCCCGACGGGTCTCCCAGGCCGCCCAAGCTTCGTCGACCCCGGAAGCAACCCGCCGCCACTTCCGCGCCCGCGTCCGGGGCCGTGCCGGACACGGTGGAGACGCTCGTACCGGCGGAGGAGGCTGCGGAGCCGGAAGCGAAGACCGAGGCGGAGGCACCGGTCCCGCTCGCCGACGCCGACCCCCGAGCCATCGCCGTACTCGCCGGCCTCCGCCGGGTCGACCCCCGCCTCGTCCTGTCCGAACGGGAAGCCGCCCGCCTCGCCCCGGCCGTCACCCGGTGGCTCGGGGCAGGCCTGCTGCCCACCCAGATCACCGACCACCTCACCGCACGACTCCCAATGGACCTCCTCGTCCGCCCGGTCGGCATCCTCGCCTACCGGCTCAGGGAGACTCCGCTGACCGCACCGGCGACCGGAAGCCCCGAGACCCCAGAACGCCCGGCGGTCCTGAGGATGCGGAACTGCGACGGCTGCGACCGGGGCTTCCGCTCCGCGGGACACAGCCACTGCCGGGCCTGCCGGACCCGGGACCAACTCCCCGCGACCGGCTGAGCCGGTGGCCGGGCGCGGTCCACCCGCAGGTAGGGCCAGCCACAAGTACACCGTCGGTCACGGCGCCACCGCGCGAACGAGGAGAGTACCGATGTGGCCAGGGCGTGGGGCATCAAGTACCTGGGCGTCAGCCGTGAGGAACCCGGCCCGGGTGAGCAATCGCTCCCACACGGCCGGGCGGTAGCTGTAGCGGTAGGTGAACATCGCCTTGCCCGCGAAGCCCCCCTTGTACATGCCCTGCGGCCCGTAGGCGCCCGGGATGGCAGGCGGCTGCGAGAAGGCGAAGACGCCCCCGGGCCTGAGCCGCTGGCGGACGAGCGGGAAGAGGCGGCTCGGGTCGGTGAACCAGGCGGCTCCGAAGATCGAGTAGACGGCGTCGTACGCGGCCTCTTCCTCGCTCAGGTACCGCAGGACCTCGGAGCACACGAACTCCGCGCCGGTACCGGCCCACTTCGCGGTGGTCTTCTTGACCATGACCGGAGACAGGTCAATGCCCCGAGCAGCGATGCCACGCTGAGCCAGGTAGGCGAGAGCGCGGCCGGTGCCGCAGCCGATCTCCAGAACGCAGCGGGGGTCGCCGAGCAGTTCGGGGCCGGGGCCGTGACCGGCGTACTGGGTCCAGGAGAACCCAGGCTCCGAGTCGTCCTTGAAGGCGGAAGCGGCGAAGGTGTCCCACAGCTCCGTCTCGGCGGCGATGTCGTGGTGTGCAGGCAAGACGATTCCTCTTCGCAAGGGACGGCCCCTGCCTCAGGGGACCGAGGGCAGGGGCCAGGGTAGGGCCGTTCAATGGCTGTCGGGGACCTTGTTGTCGCACGGCGAGCAGTCCGTGCCGTCGATGGCCCACAGCTCTTCGTCGATGTCGAAGCCGATGGACATCAGGAAGTCCGCCGTGCGCAGGCACAGGCCGTCACGGCGACGCTCGATGAACGGGGCGTGGTGCTTGTACCGGCCCTCGTTGTACGCATCGCACAGAGCCCACCACACCGGCGTGTCGAGGATGAGCTGGTGGACACCGATGTCGACGAGCTTGCCGACCCCGAGGTGGACCTCCGGGTGCTCCATGCAACCGATGGTGTACATGACCGCGTTGCTCAGGACGCGTTCGGCCATGTCGCGGACCATCGTGTGATCGCGCAGCAACAGGGGGACCTCCCGGTCCCACAGGCTCATGCCGCTGTCGAGGACATTGACGGTCAGGTGCCTGATGTGCGGCTGGACGGCGTTGAGCAGCTCCTTCGGTTCCCTGGTGCGGGTGTGGGAGGGGTTGTCGAGCATGACGGTCATGAACGTTCCCTTTCTCGGCGGTGGCGTGCCGCGCTGGTAACTCGCCCCAGCGGAGGTTTGTGATCCTTCGGAGGAATGGCTATGGGAGACGGGCGCGGTCATCCGAGACGCTCCGCCCGGTTCATCTCGGTCACACGGGCGCGCAGTACTTTGGTATCCGTGGCCTGCCGGATGGCATCGGGGTCCGCGTCCCACTCACGCCCGCCGCCGGGGGGTCTGAGCTGGACGTAGGGGCCGGCTCGCCCCATCACGTAGCCGATCTTGTCCGTCTTCATGTCGATGACCAGGGCGCCGTTCCCTTCCCGCGTCGCCATCACTCACGGCCCCCTCGCCGAAGTGCTTCCGTCAGTCGTTCAGCGACGTCGGCGCGGACGCGCCCCAGCTCGACGAGTTTCAGGTCGGGGTTCGCGAGGTCGACGCCGAGGGAGGGAAAGACGATCCCGGCCTCAGCGAGCGCCGCCCTCAATGACTCCACTGCCGCGTGCGGGTCGACGTCCCGCAGTTCCGTCGTAGCCATGAACAGGACGCTAGAGAGGTGGAGTTGATGGCCGCCATGGAAGTTGCGCAAAGTTGCTTGACTGTATGGCGAGGTTGCGCACCGTTGCTGATATGGGTCGACGGAACCCCCACCGGAAGACCCTGACCTCAGGGAGGCTTGGGAGATCAGTCCCCCAGGAGAAGGACGTGATCATGGCCCGACGACTGCGTTTCAACGGCACGGGCAGCGGCGTCAACGGGTGCCCGTCCATCCACGAAGACCTCGACACGGGCGAGGTCATCGTGCACGGCCCAGCCCTCACCGACCCGCACGATGTCGCCCAGCTCAGGCACCTGAGCGAGGGGGAGGTACCCATCGTGGTGCCACGGGAAGTGCTCGTCGACTTCGCACCCAAGGAGTTCACTCGCGTGCCGGACATCATCGGGTTGGACGAGTTCGACCGACTCTTCACGCAGTTCGAGCACACGGCGTGGCGTCTGGAGAGCCGCCGCCGGTACGCGTCCGACGAGCTCACGGACACGTATGCGCAGTTCACCAACGGCAAGCCCGTCAACTGGGAGGGCGTCGACGCCGAGTGGTGTGCCGAGCGCCGCGAGCAGACCGGGCTCGGCAAGAGGTTCGAACGGGTCCGCACGATCGACGATCCGCCGACGGCCGGCCAGCTCTATCTTCTCGACAACGCACGCCGCAACAGCGGTGTCGGCGAGGACATCCGCAATCTCCGGCGTGTGGACGCCCACCGGCTCGGCCTGCCCGACGAAGACTTCTGGATCTTCGACTCCCGGCTGGTCGCTCTGCTCAATTTCGACGACGCCGACCACCTGGTCAACGTCGAACTGATCACGGAGCCCGCAGCGGTCCTGCGGTACGCCATGGCGCGTGACGCGGCGATGCATCACGCCGTCCCGTACGAACAGTTCGCGGCGCAACTGACTGCGAAGAAGGACTGAAAGCAGGTGCGTACCGGTGAGCACGGACTATCAGCAGGCACGAGAAGCTCTCGGTGCGCGCCTACGCGAACTCCGGCTCTCCGCCCCTGGACGTCGGCTCACCGGCACGGAACTCGCCACGCTGTACGGGTGGAACAAGTCCAAGGTCAGCAGGCTGGAGAACGGCAGGCAGACTCCAACACCCGAGGACCTGCGCAAATGGGCGGAGGCAACCGGCCAGTCCGAGGCATACGACGAGTTGGTGGCCCGCCTCCGGGGCTTTGAGTCCCACATCCGGTCCTGGCGGCGACAACTGGCGGCCGGGCACAAGCCAGTCCAGGACACCCACCTGAGCGCTCATGCCGACGCCTCTGTGTTCCGTGGCTGGGAGCCCGCCATGATCTTCGGCATTCTCCAGACGCCGGACTACGCCCGGTCGATCTTCACGAGGTACTCGGAGCTACAGCGATCGCCACGTGACACCGAAGAGGCAGTCCGGTCCCGCATGAAACGGCAAGAGACGCTGTACGACTCCTCGAAGCGTTTCCACCTCATCATGTGGGAAGCCACCCTGCATGCCTTGGTCTGCCCGCCTTCGGTGCTCGCGGCCCAACTCGACCGACTCGCAGGAGCCGTCGGACTGGACACCGTAGAGCTGGGGATCATCCCCCTGTCTGCCTCGCTCAAGATTCCCCCGGCCACCGCCTTCTGGATCTACGACGACCGCCAGGTGATCGTCGAGAACTGGCACGCGGAGTTGTGGATCGACGACGAGGCCAGCGTGGACACCTATCTCCGCACCTGGAAGACACTCCGGGAGTCCGCCGTGTACGGCGCTGAAGCGCACAACCTCATCAGCGCCGCACGACGAGCGTTGCACTCACGTTGAGGCCAAGCCCATGTCCGAGGAGCTCGCGCTCGACGGTGTGAGTGCGCCCGAGCGTGTGTTTCTACTTCGCGGCGGGTGCCCAGAGCGCGGCCACGATCTCCATCTGCTTGAGGACCAGGTCGATGGCCTCGCGCTCTTCCTCCGGCGGGTAGTCGAACATCGCCAGCACGCGGCGGATGCGGGTGCGCAGCTTCGCCCGGACGGGCTCGCGGGAGAGCCAGTCGACGGAGAGGTTCTTCTGGATGTCCCGCACCAGGGCTCGGGCGATCTTGGCGAGTGTGTCCTGGCCGCCCTCCATCAGCTTGGCCATGTCCTTCTGGGCGACCGCGTCGTAGAAGGCCAGCTCGGCGTGGCTGAGCGGCGGGTCGAACTGCTCGCCGCGGCGGGCCTCCGCCGACACCTCCCTTGCCAGGGCGGCCAGTTCGGCGATGACCTGGGCGCTGGTGAGCTGCTGAAGCATGTACCGCTTCGGACGTGGAGGAGGTCCTCCCCGCCATCGACGCCGTACTGCTGCTCACCGCACTCCGCGACGACGAACCCGTGCCCGACATCACTCTGCCGCTGTCGGCGTGCGAGGACGGCGACGCAGGGGAGCATCCTCGCCTCACGCAGGAGGATCTGGACCGGGACTTCAAGGCAGATCTGGCCCGGGCGGATCAGCGCTGGGAGGAGATCTGGGGCGACCATGCCTGGGCGGACTCCGACGAGCGGGACTCCCACCGGGCCGAGCATCGTGCCGAGGCCGAAGGGGAGGCGATCAAGGACCGTGGCCGGCGGGCGGCAGCCCATGTCGAGGAACTCGTCGCCCACAGCGGTGACCCGCTGTGGCCCGACCTCGTGGAGGCGGTGGAAGCCGGCGACCGAGGGCGCGCGGTCCGGATGCTGGCCGCCGAGTGTGCGGCGGCGCGCGCGACCGAACCCACCTACAAGCTGTACGAGGTCAACCTCTCGGCGCAGTACGAGTCGTCGCCCATGTCCCTCGGCGCCCTCGGCGAGTCCCTGAGCGACTTCGAGACCTGGTTGAGGTCGCCCAAGGCCGAGTGATCGGCCAGAAGTACGCCCGCCCCGCGCAACGCAGTAACAAAGCACTGGCCCCACCGGGCCTCCGCCCGGCCCGGGCTCAGCCCGACAGGGTCTTGAGACGCGAGACCGCCTCCTCCAGCACTTCGGTGTGCTCGCAGAACGCGAATCGCACGAAGGGGGCGTCGGCCTCGCGGTGGTCGTGGAAGACGGCGTTCGGGATGGCGACGACGCCCGCCCGCTCGGGCAGCGCGCGGCAGAAGGCGAAGCCGTCGGTCTCGCCGAGAGGGCGGCTGTCGGTGGTGATGAAGTACGTGCCCGCCGTTCGGAAGCCCTCGAACCCGGCGTCCGAGAGCCCCGGCGCCGGCAGGTTCCGTTTGGGATGTACATCCGGCCCGGACGCGACGTAGGTCAGGAACTGCTTCGCCGCGCGCACGGCGGAGACCAGGGCCGACGCGGCCGTCACCCCAGGCGACACCGCGTTCACCCACCTGTTCGCGTGGGTCCGGACCGGTCTCACAGCCGTACCGCCGGGCTCGGTGACAGGGCGCTGGCCGCCGTATCCTGACCACACACGGGAAGGAGCCGTCCATGAGCGTCGACGCGATCGTGCACACCGAGTTCCCCAAGGGGTACACGGTCCTGTTCGGGGCCGACGGAAAGGTGATCATGACCCCCCAGAGCGAAGAGCACTCCAGCACCATCCGGTCGATGCAGATCGACTCCGCTCTCGCCCTCGGTCGTCACGCGAAGGTCACCTCCGATGTCTACATCGATTTCCCCGCCGACGAGAACTCCGCCCCCGACCTGGCGATCCTGCGCGAGGACGCACGCAAGGAAGGCAAGCGCTACGGCTTCGAGGACGTCCTGCTGATCTCCGAGGTCGTCTCGACATCCTCCGCGCGCAAGGACTATGACGACTGCACCGTCAAGTATGGCCGCTACGGCATCCCGATCTATCTGGTCGTGGACCCGTACGCCCAGGAAGTCGTCGTCCACACCCAGCCGACCGCCACGGGTTACATCGCGGCTCACACCCACAAGTACGGAACGGGCAAGCTCCCCATCCCCCTGGCCGACGGCCGCACCTTCACCCTCGACCTCGACGAGCTCCCGCGTCCGGATCCTGAGGGAGACACCCGCTGACGAAGCACTCGCGGCG
>NZ_JBHVDX010000307.1:0-9553 GCF_042802555.1 Streptomyces sp. NPDC057474
GCGCAGTTCCCCGCGCCCCTCAAACAAGGGGCTGCGCCCCGTAGCCTTTTGTCTTCAGGGGCGCGGGGAACTGCGCGAGCAACCACTACGGGCCCGCGGCTGGGGGTCGAAGGGGCGCAGCCCCTGGGGACGGGACGGGTAGGGGCGGCGGGGGCGAACAAACCCCTCAGCGGTTCAGCGGCGGGCGATGTCCGTGCGGCGGAGCGTCCCCGGAAGCCTCATCGTCCCGAATCACCTCACCCTGCACGACCTTGCCGTCAGGCCGATGAATACGCGCCTGCTGAAAGGCATCCCCGAAGGACCCTGAACCCGCCTCACGGATCTTGCGCTCGAAGGTCCGCTCCGTATGACGCCCCAACGCCTTCTGAACCGGAGGAACCAGCAGCACGAGCCCCACCACATCGGAAACCAGCCCCGGCAGCATCAACAGCAGGCCGCCCAGCATCAGGAAGCCGTTGCCTTCGCTCCTGCCGGCTCCGGCGCCGGGCGCGGCCGTACCACCCTGCTGCTGTTGCAGCGTCTCGCTCAGCGCCCGGAACGCCCGCCGCCCGGCCCGCTTGACCACCGCGGAGCCGACGAGGAATCCGGCGACGAGAAGCAGGAAGACCGTGAAGCCGCCGGCCGCGCTCGCGACCACCGTGAGCAGCCAGATCTCCAGTACCAGCCACGCGGCGACACCCAACGGCAGAAACGTGCGCAGCCGGGAGCGCCGGGGCCGGGCGGGATACGTCGGGGTCGGAGCGCCAGTCGTCATGGTCCCAGTGTGCCTGGCCCCGGCTCAGCACGGGATAAGGGGATGATCAGGCACGGCCGTGGAACACCACCGGACCCGACCGCCCCTCCGTCTCAGCCCTGCCTGCCTGCCCCGGACCCCTTGCCGTTACGCCCCAGTACCTTGCCGACACGCTCCCCCACGCCCCACGCCGTGACCCGCCACAGCGCCTCGACGAGGATGTCCCGGCTCATCTTGGAGTCGCCCAGCTCGCGCTCGACGAAGGTGATGGGCACCTCGACGACGTGGTAGCCCGCCTTGATCGCGCGGCGGGCGAGGTCGACCTGGAAGCAGTAGCCCTGGGAGGCGACCTCGTCGAGGCCGAGTCCCTCGAGGGTCTCGCGGCGGAAGGCCCGGTAGCCGCCGGTGACGTCACGGACGGGGACGTCGAGCAGGACACGGGAGTAGAGGCTGCCGCCGCGGGAGATGAACTCGCGGGACTTGGGCCAGTTCACCACGCGCCCGCCCGGCACCCAGCGGGAGCCGAGGACGAGGTCGGCGCCCTTGAGCGCGGTCAGCAGCCGGGGCAGTTCCTCGGGCTGGTGGGAGCCGTCGGCGTCCATCTCGATGAGGACGCCGTAGCCGTGCTCCGTGCCCCAGCGGAAGCCCGCGAGGTAGGCGGCGCCGAGCCCTTCCTTGCCCTTGCGGTGCAGCACTTGGACGTGGTCGTCCTCGACGGCCAGTTCGTCGGCGAGCTTGCCGGTGCCGTCGGGGCTGTTGTCGTCGGCCACCAGGACGTGCGCGTCGGGAACAGCCTTCCGCACCCGGCCGACGATCGCCTTGATGTTCTCCGCCTCGTTGTAGGTCGGGATGATCACCAAGGCCGTGCCGAGCGGGCCGAACCGCCTCTCCTGGCCTTCCGCCGCGAGGGTCCCGTCGCCGTCGTTCACTGCTGCCCCTTCAAGTCCTCCGTACGCAGGGGACCACCATAGTGGCCACGGCCTGCGATGGAGTGTCGGCCGGTGTCCAGTGGGGTGTCGATTCAACAGGGGGTGTGCGGGAGCGCGCTCTGAGTAGCCTGTGCGCCGCCACAGAACAAATCTCATGCCAACGCGGGACGGAGTACAGATGTCGTCCGCCGCGGATGGGGGCCCGACGCCCTTCGGGCCGACCTGGGACCCGCTGGCTGCGGGTCGACCGAAAGCCGTTGTCTACTGAGCGTCCGGGCCCCACCCGGGTCACACCTACCCGACCGAGCCGGAACGTTCCCTCGCCGGAACGCGAACCCTGGGCCCTCCCGGTGGCGGTGCGCCGGTGCGGCACACCGCAGCGCGGAAGTTCCCCGGTCGGACGTCCGGTGCTGGACCCGGCAGAACCTACCCGCCCCCTGCGGCCAGCTGTCAACTGCCGCTTGACCTGCGGATTTACCCTCAAAGGCCTGGCCGGAGGGGAGGACCCGCAGGTCCGGCGGCGCGCCGTCGGGTCGTGGTCGGCTCCGCGCCGTCCCGGGAGATCACTCGCCCGGCCGTACGAAGACCGTTCGCCCGGCCACCACGGTCCGCAGGCAGACGGGCAGGTCGGAGCCGGGGCTCAGGTCGGGCAGGCCGGGGGTGCCGGAACGCGGGTCGGTGGACCAGCGGGCGACGCGGTCGTCGGGGGCTTGGACAACGAGTTCGCCGGTGCGCCACACCGCGTAGTCCGCGGGCGCGCCCGGTACGAGGACGCCCGCGTCGTCCCGTCCGACCGCCCGCCAGCCGCCCCGCGTGTGTGCCGTGAACGCGGCGCGCACGGACACCCGGTGCTCCGGCGTGCGGTGGAAGGCCGCCGCGCGGACGGTGCCCCACGGGTCGAGGGGCGTGACCGGGCTGTCGGAGCCGAAGGCCAGGGGCACACCGGCGCGCAGCAGGGCCGCGAACGGGTTGAGGGTGCGGGCACGGTCGGCGCCGAGCCGCTGGGCGTACATTCCCTCCTCACCGCCCCACAGCGCGTCGAAGGCGGGCTGTACGGAGGCGGTGAGGCCGAGCTCGGCGAAGGCGGCGACGGTCTCGGGGGTGAGCATCTCGGCGTGCTCGACGCGGTGCCGTGCGGCCCTCACACGGGCCGGGCCGACCTTCTCGGCCGCCGCCCGCGCTCCCTCGACCACCGAGGCCACCGCGGCGTCCCCGATGGCGTGGAAGCCCGCCTGGAGGCCTGCCTCGGTGCAGGCGACCACATGGGCGGCGACGGCCGCCGCGTCCAGGTAGGCCGTGCCGGTGTGGGCGGCGTCGGCGTACGGCTCGCGCAGGCATGCGGTGTGCGAGCCGAGAGCGCCGTCGACGAAGAGGTCGCCCGCGGCGCCGACGGCCCCGAGAGCGCGCGCCTTCTCGACGTCGCGCTCCGCCCAGTAGCCGACCACGCGCGGGCCGGGCTCCTCGGCGGCGAGCCGCAGCAGCCGCGTGAAGTCGTCCTCGGAGGAGATCTCGGGGCCCGCGCACTCGTGGACCGAGCCGATGCCGAGCGAGGCGGCGTGGGCGAGGGCGGCCCGCTGGGCCTCGGTGCGCTGGGCGGGGGTGATGGCGCCGAGGGCGGTGGCGCGTACGGCGTGGTGGGCGTCGCGGGTGAGCGGGCCGTCCTCGAAGGCGTCGGCACCCGGGACCAGGTCGAGCAGGGCGGTGGTGACGACCGCCGAGTGCACGTCGATCCGGCTCAGGTAGAGCGGGCGACCGCCGGTGGCCTCGTCGAGTTCGGCGCGGGTCGGCGGGCGGCCGCCGGGCCAGCGGGCGGCGTCCCAGCCGTGGCCGAGGAGGACGCGGTCGGCCGGGCGGCCGGCGGCGAATTCCCGTACGAGAACGAGGGCGGCCTCCAGGGAGGGGGCGGTGGAGAGGTCGAGGCCGGTGAGTGCGAGGCCGGTGGCTGTGGTGTGCACGTGGGCGTCGGTGAACGCCGGGGTGACCAGGGCGCCTTCGAGGTCGATCACCTCGTCGACGCCGGCCGCGAATGCGTCGGCGGCCCCCTCGGAGCCGACCCAGGCGATCTGTCCGTGTTCCACGACCATCGCGGTGGCGAA
Organism: Streptomyces sp. NPDC057474; assembly: GCF_042802555.1. NCBI lineage: Bacteria > Bacillati > Actinomycetota > Actinomycetes > Kitasatosporales > Streptomycetaceae > Streptomyces > Streptomyces sp. NPDC057474. The sequence goes on from NZ_JBHVDX010000307.1 coordinate 3,759, forward strand.
CGGGTCGGCGGGGCTGTGGACTTCTCCCCCGCGGAGCAACACGGTTTTCGACGAGGCGGTGCGATCACTCATGGGGACAGTTTCGCGTGTGCCGGCTGCCACGTTGCACCAGGGCTGTGGTTTCAAGGCGCATGGCGCTGCTGGCTGTGCCCACCCTCGCCCACCCTCGGCTTCGCTCGAGCGGGAGATGCCCCCATCGCCCTGCGGAACGACTGCCCACAGCGGTAACCGGCGACAGAGGGTCAGATCCTCGGCGGCCTCGCCTCGTACGGCGTGGACAGCACCACCGTCGTACGCGTCGAGACTCCCGCCAGGGACCGCAGCCTCGCCAGGAGTTCCTCCAGCTCGTGCGGGGTCGCCACGCGCACCTTGAGGATGTAGTTCTCGTCGCCGGCGACGCTGTGGCAGGCCTCGATCTCCGGGACGTCGGCGAGTCGTTCGGCGATGTCGTCGGGGGCGCTGGGGTCGAAGGGCTTGACCGAGATGAACGCGGTCATCGGCAGCCCGACGGCCTCCGGGTCGACGACCGCGGCATAGCCCCGGATGACGCCACGCTGCTCGAGTCGGCGCACGCGCTGATGCACCGCCGACGTGGACAGGCCTGTGGCCTTGCCCAGGTCGGTGTAACTCATCCGCCCGTCCGCGACGAGCAGCTGCACGATCTGTCGGTCCAGCTCCTCCATGGCGCAAGAACCTACAGGGCGGTTGATCTCCTCCGGTACCTGAGCGGCGCAGGTCATGCCCGGTTCGTGATGTGACTGAGAGCCGCCTGTGAGCCATACGGGTGACAGACACGCCGTACTGGGCATCTGCGAGCGGCATGTGACGAAGACCACAGCACCCGAACAGGCTTCGTGATGATCTCGTGATTACCGTCGAGACGGGGCGGGAAGTGCTTGCTGTGGTCGAGGCCGCAGTGCCGTCACGGCCCAGTCCGAGGGGGAGAATCCCATGCAGAGTCTTAAGCGCCCTGGTCGTACCGCACCCAAGCGACTCCAGGCGGTCATCGAGCCCGAGCCGGAGGGCGTCGAAGCGGACGACGAGTTCGACGCGTACGACACCTTCGAGATGTACCGGGTGATCTGCCCGGACTGCGCCCAGCCCATCGCCCTGCTGTCCGACGAGGACAGCCTGCCCGAGCACGCGCTGGTCGTGTCGCCGTGGAACCCGTTCGGGCTCACGGTCTGCGCCGGTACGGGCCGTTCGGCCGACGACGGCCGGCCCGCGGACGAGTCCGTCGAGCCGCAGGAGCAGGACACCGCCCTCCTGTTGACGCTCCCTCAGGGGCTCGACTGGCGGACACAGCCCTTCTCGCACGTCGGCGGCCCGAGCTCGCGCCCGATGCGCGTGCCGGTGATGCGGCGTCAAGCCGCCTGATTCCTGGGCGTGTTCGGCCCACGTCGTCGAGGCGCTCTCTCGGTGAGCCGACGGCCGTGACCGGCGGATCCGTTTCCAGCAGTCACCCCGCACCATGGCGTCCAGTCACCTCGCATCATGGCCTCACGCCCGGTGCCATGGTGCAGGTTCGGTGTGCCCGGCGGGCCAAGCCACCCTGCCCCTTTCGGTCCCGTCGCGAACTCAGACACGATTTCCGGGAGCGGTGACCGGGCCGCCCCACACGCGTTGGCCCGGTATGACCCCAACATTTTCGGTGACCGGGCGTCGGCGTCATATCTTCGTGCCGGCTTCGGCAGAATCGCTTTCGCAGGGGCCGGCCCAGCCGCAGGACCCGCCGATCTACCGGGCCCTGATGCGGACTTGGGCCGACCGAGGCCGCACCCTGCCGGGGCGTCCCGATCCGGAGTGGGTGCGACTGGCGTCGCCGCCGAGCGGCAGCAACCAGTTCGGCGCCACCACGGATCCCTTCGGCGCGCCCGACTCCTTCCGTGGCTCCTTCAGCGCGACTCGGGCCCCGCGAGGTGACGGGCGATGACCATCCGCTGGATCTGATTGGTGCCCTCGACGATCTGGAGCACCTTCGCCTCGCGCATGTACCGCTCGGTGGGGAAGTCCGCCGTGTAGCCGTACCCGCCGAGGATCTGCACGGCGTCCGTGGTGACCTTCATCGCGGCATCGGTGCACAGCAGCTTCGCCATGGCCGCCTGCTTGGAGAACGGCCTGCCCGCGTCGCGCAGCCGGGCTGCGGAGAGGTAGAGCGCCCGGCCCGCCTCTATCTGCGTCGCCATGTCCGCGAGCATGAAGCGCAGCCCCTGGAAGTCGGAGATCGGCCGCCCGAACTGCTTCCGCCCGGTGGCGTATTCGACCGCCTCGTCCAGTGCCGCCTGGGCCACCCCGATCGCACAGGCCGCGATGCCGAGCCGCCCGGAGTCGAGCGCGGACAGGGCGATCGCGAAGCCCTGTCCCTCTTCGCCGAGGCGTCGGCTGTCGGCGACGCGCACCCCGTCGAAGTGGAGCTGCGCGGTGGGTGAGCCCTTCATGCCCATCTTCTTCTCGGGCGCGGCGGCGCTCAGCCCCTCGGCGCCACCGGGCACCAGGAAGGCCGTGATGCCCCGGGAGCCCTCACCGCCCGTGCGGGCCATGACCGTGTAGAATTCGGCGATGCCGCCATGCGTGATCCAGGCTTTTGTGCCGGTGATCACCCAGTCGTCGCCGTCCCGCACGGCCTTCGTCCGCAGGGACGCGGCGTCCGAGCCGGACGAGGGCTCGGAGAGGCAGTACGCGCCGAGCAGACGGCCGCCGAGCATCGTCGGCAGATGCTCGGCCTGCTGCTCCTTGGTGCCGTAGTTGGCGAGGGCGTGGCAGGAGAGCGTGTGGACACTCACGCCGAGGCCGACGGTCAGGCGGGCCGTGGCGAGTTCTTCCAGGACCTGGAGATAGACCTCGTAGGGCTGGTCGCCGCCACCGTGTTCCGCGTCGTACGGCAGGCCGAGCAGTCCCGACTCCGAGAGCAGGCCGAAGAGTTCGCGCGGGAAGCGGCCGGTGTCCTCCTCCTCGGCCGCGTGCGGGGCGATCTCCCGCTGCGCGATCTCACGGACGAGCGAGATCAGATCCCGGGCCTCTTCCGTGGGCAGTTGACGGTCCACCGGCTGCGGGGCGCGGTCGGGCATGGCGACGCTCTCCTCCCTGTCGGGCACTACGACGGACACGCACCGGGGATGAGGTGGTGCCGCCGGGTCTCACGTGCCACAGCCGATGGTCCTCCTCCGGATCACGGAAGCCGCTGATCAGCGGCGGTGGCGCTTGGAGTATGCCCGATCCGGAGCAGCGAGTCACCAGTTAACGAGCGTTCATTAGGACACATACGACGACCCGCCGCACCCCGGGCCGGAATTGGTCCGAACCATTGACCCCAGTGGTCTAGTCCTCTACGGTCTCCCCCAACAACGCGCCACCGCGTTCATGCCAATCGGCACAGCAGGTCCAGGCAGCACCTTCCCCGCCATGCTCCCCTCCCCCGGAGTCACGATGCTCAGACCGCACAGCTCCCGCGTCCCCGTCAGGACACTTGTCGCCGCCACGTGTTGCGCCGCGCTCGGCGCCGGACTCCTCGCCGGAGCGGGCACCGCGACCGCCACGCCCGCGAAGCCCGGCCCCAAGCCCCACCCGGCCGGCGCGACCAACTCGAAGGTGGTCGGCTACTTCATCGACTGGGGCATCTACGGCCGCCAGTACTACGTCAAGAACATCGAGACGTCCGGCTCGGCGAAGAAGCTCACGCACATCAACTACGCCTTCGGCAACGTCGTCGACGGCAAGTGCGCGCTCGGCGACGCCTGGGCGGACACCGACAAGCCCTTCACCGCCGAGGAGTCCGTGGACGGCGTCGCCGACAGCGCGGACCAGCCACTGAACGGCAACTTCAACCAGCTGCGCAAGCTGAAGAAGCTGCACCCGAACCTCAAGATCATCTGGTCCTTCGGCGGCTGGACCTGGTCCGGCGGATTCGGCGAGGCGGCGAAGGACCCGGAGGCCTTCGCGAACTCCTGCTACGACCTCGTCGAGAACTCCAAGTGGAAGGACGTCTTCGACGGGATCGACATCGACTGGGAGTACCCCAACGCCTGCGGCCTCACCTGCGACACCAGCGGCAGCGAGGCCTTCGAGGACGTGATGGCAGCGCTGCGCAAACGATTCGGCAAGAAGGAGCTGGTCACCGCGGCGATCACGGCCGACGCCAAGCCCGGCGGCAAGATCGACGCGGCGGACTACGCGGGTGCCGCGAAGTACGTCGACTGGTACAACCCGATGACGTACGACTACTTCGGCTCGTGGGACGCGACCACCGCCCCGCACTCGCCGCTGTACCCGTACCCCGGCATCGCCGACAAGGCGTTCAACACCGCCGCCACCATCAAGAAGCTGAAGAGCCTCGGCATCCCGCCGTCCAAGCTGCTGCTCGGCATCGGCTTCTACGGGCGCGGCTGGACCGGCGTCACCCGGTCGGCTCCCGGCGGCACCGCGACCGGCCCGGCGGCGGGGACGTACGAGGCGGGCTACGAGGACTACAAGGTGCTCAAGTCGACGTGCCCGGCCAACGGCATCGTCGGCGGTACCGCGTACGCCAAGTGCGGTGACGACTGGTGGAGTTACGACACCCCGCAGACCATCAAGGGGAAGATGGCCTACAAGAACGCGCAGGGCCTGGGCGGGACCTTCTTCTGGGAGCTGAGCGGCGACACGGCGAACGGTGAGCTGATCAAGGCGATCAAGTAGCCGCTGCGACGGGGGACTTGGGGTGGGGGTCGGTAGGCGAACCCCACCCCGAGTGCCTTTCCCGGATGTCACCGACCGCGGAGCTCAGATGTCCCGGCGGGCGGGCTCCGGTGCGAGATAGGCCGGGGCGAGCTCCTCGATGGCGCGCAGCGAGCCGCCCAGCATCCTGACGAGCAGGTCGCGCATGGTGTCGCGGGGCAGCTCCGGGCGGTCGATCCAGTCGAGGGTGGCACCCTCGACCGCACATACCCAGCCGAACAGGCCCATGCGAGCCACCGGTTCGATGTCGCTCCTGCCGTACGCGCCCTCGGCGATGGTGGCGACGATCGCCTCGCGGACACCGTCCCGGATGGCGTGCACCTGGGCGTCGAAGCCGACGCCGCCGCTGACGATCGTGCGGTAGGCGGCCTGGTTGTCCTCCGCGTAGCGCAGATAGGACTCCATGGTCCGGTGCACCCGCTCCACGGGCGGCAGTTGGAGGCCGCTCGCCGCGAACGTGATCAGATCGGCGACCGAGTCCTCGACGATCGCGAGGTAGTAGCCGCGCTTGGACTTGAAGTAGTAGTAGATCAGTCCCTTGGCCACGTGCGCCTGCCGCGCGATGTCGTCCATCGACAACGTGTCGTACGACGTGTCGGCGAACAACTTGCGCCCGATGGAGATGAGTTCGGCGCGACGCGCTGACGCACGGTCGGTGCCGCGGGCCCGCGGCGGCTCGACACCACGCTGTTGACTACTATTCAATTTCGGTCCTGGTCTCCAACTGCCAGCGGGACAACCGCAGTATGGCAGACCCTTACCACCAGCTTGTTCGACTCTGATCGACAGAATCGACCGGCGGATCAGGTCACAGCAGACCCAGCTGGGTCACCAGCATCGCGAGGACCACCACCAGGGTCCAGCCCATCATGTGCTCGACGATCTTCGGGCCGTCGTCCTTGGGGCCACCCGTGCGGGTCTGGACGCGGGTGGCGGTGGCGGAGGTCGCGGTCATGGCAGCTCGCTGGTGTGATCGGTGTGCGGTGGGCTCCCCCACCGTTCCGTCCACCTTGCCACCGCATGGGCGGTTCGCGGCCGAGAGCTTGGTCACACGACAACGCGGCCCCCGGTCTCCCGGGGGC
>NZ_JBHVDX010000308.1:0-9508 GCF_042802555.1 Streptomyces sp. NPDC057474
GCGTCACCCTGCCCGCTGCACGGGGCCGCGGCGGCTGCCGACGACCTTCTGACGGGAGAATTCGGCTGATATCGTCCTGGCCCACCGAACGGGCGGGGAGGTGTCTCCCGCCCACGGCAGGGCGAACCGGACGAAGGAGTGCTGCGCTGTGCGAGTTCTCATGGTCGGGGCGGGAGGCGTGGGCGGGGCGATCGTCAGGATCGCCGCCCGGCGGGCGTTCTTCGAGCACATGGTGGTGGCCGACTACGACCGGGCGCGGGCGGAGGCGGCGGTCGCGGCTCTCGGGGAGGACGGGCGCAGGTTCACGGCGGTGCGGCTCGATGCGTCGGACGGACCCGCCGTGCGCGCCGCCCTCGCCGGGCATCGCTGTGATGTGCTGCTCAATGCCACCGATCCACGGTTCGTCCTGTCGCTGTTCGACGCGGCGCTCGCACACGGCGCCCACTACCTGGACATGGCGATGTCCCTCTCCCGGCCGCACCCGACCCGCCCCTACGAGGAGTGCGGCGTCAAGCTGGGCGACGCGCAGTTCGAACGGGCCGCCGAGTGGGAGGCGGCGGGCCGGCTCGCTCTGGTCGGCATGGGGGTGGAGCCGGGCCTGTCGGACGTCTTCGCCCGCTACGCCGCCGACGAGCTGTTCGACGAGGACGGGATCGACGAGATCGGCATCCGTGACGGCGCCGATCTGGTCGTCGATGGCTACGACTTCGCCCCCTCCTTCAGCATCTGGACGACCATCGAGGAGTGCCTGAACCCGCCGGTCGTCTACGAGGAGGGACGCGGCTGGTTCACCACGCCGCCCTTCAGCGAGCCGGAGGTCTTCGACTTCCCGGACGGCATCGGGCCGGTGGAGTGCGTCAACGTCGAGCACGAGGAAGTGCTGCTGGTCCCCCGGTGGTTGCGGGCGAAGCGGGTCACCTTCAAGTACGGCCTGGGCGACGAGTTCATCGGCGTGCTCAAGACCCTCCACAAGCTGGGGCTCGACCGCACGGACCCCGTCACCGTCAGTACAGGAGGTGGCAAGGCCGCGGTCTCCCCGCGGGATGTCGTCGCCGCGTGTCTGCCCGACCCGGCCGGCCTCGGGGACCGTATGCGCGGAAAGACGTGCGCGGGCACCTGGGTCAAGGGAACCAAGGACGGACGCCCCCGCGAGGTCTACCTCTACCACGTGGTCGACAACCAGTGGTCGATGCGGGAGTACGGCTCCCAGGCCGTGGTCTGGCAGACCGCGATCAACCCCGTGGTCGCCCTCGAACTCATCGCCTCCGGAGCCTGGCGCGGCGGCGGCGTGCTCGGCCCCGAGGCTCTGCCTCCCCGACCGTTCCTCGACCTGCTGACGGAGTACGGCTCGCCGTGGGGCATGCGCGAGGACGTCACAAGCGAGCCTGGATAGCGTAGAAAGTCCCTTAGCCCCCTGTTGTACGGATTCACCGGATTCACCCACAACCGGAGCGAGGGACCGATGATGGCCAACGACACCGCTGACGCCCGCCCGCCCGACGGACTGAAGCCCAACGCGATCGGCTTCGTCGACGCGCTCGTCATCGGGCTCAACGCCACCTCCCCGGCGTACTCGTTGGCGGCGGTCATCGGCCCGGTCGTGGCGCTCGTGGGCATCTACGCCCCCGGCGTGATGCTCGCCTCGTTCGTGCCGATGCTGCTGATCGCGTCCGCGTTCTACTACCTCAACAAGGTCGACCAGGACTGCGGCACGACCTTCTCGTGGGTCACCCGGGCGATGGGGCCGTGGGCCGGCTGGCTCGGCGGCTGGGCCATCGCGATGACCGGGGTTCTGGTGGTCGGGTCGCTGGCGGACGTCGCCGTGAGCTTCGCCCTGCTCGCCTTCGGCCTCGACAGCTGGGTCGACAACGACGTCGTACGCCAGTCGCTCACCGTGCTGCTCATCCTCGTGATGACGGCCGTGTGCGTCATCGGCACCGAGGTGTCGGCCAAGGTGCAGAACGTCCTCATCCTCGCGCAGGTCGTCTGCCTCCTGGCCTTCGCGGTGGTGGCCCTCTACCGCGTCTACGCCGACACCGGCACCCTCGACTCCGTCGATCCGTCGATCACCTGGCTGGACCCCTTCGGGGCCGGCGGCGCGTCGCTGACCGGAGCCCTGCTGCTGGGCGTGTTCATCTACTGGGGCTGGGAGTCGGCGGTCAATCTCACCGAGGAGGTCGAGGACTCCGCCACCGCTCCCGGCAAGGCGGGTGTCTGGTCGACGGTCATCCTGCTGGTGACCTACGTATCGGTCGGGTTCGCGGTCGTCGCCTACGCCGGAACGGCCTTCCTGGCCGACAACGCGGGCGAGGAGGAGTACGTCTTCGCGCTGCTCGCCGACGAGGTGATGGGCGGCTGGGACTGGGTCGTCCTGCTGGCGGTCTCGACGTCCGGGCTGGCGTCGACGCAGACGACGATCATCCCGGCTTCCCGCACGGCGCTGTCCATGGCCCGCCGGCACGCGCTGCCCGGGCACTTCGGGCACATCCACCCCCGGTTCCGCACCCCCGACGTGAGTACGTGGTGGGTCGCCGGCATCGCCATCGCCTGGTACGTCGTCGTCAACCTGATCAGCGAGAACGCGCTCTTCGACTCGCTCACCGCGCTGTCGTTGCTGATCGCGTTCTACTACGCGCTCACGGGCGTCGCCTGCGCGGTCTACTACCGCCGCCATCTGACCGAGAGCGTCCACCACTTCCTGCTCATCGGCCTCGGCCCGCTGGTCGGCGCCGGACTGCTGGCCTGGCTGCTGGTGGAATCGGTCTCCGACATGGCCGACCCCGCGAACTCCTACAGCGGCGTCTCGTGGTTCGGGCTCGGCCCGCCGCTCGTCATCGGCATCGGTATCGCGCTCACGGGGGTCGTGCTCATGGTCGTGCTGCGGCTGGTGACTCCCGCCTTCTGGTCGGAACGCCCCGGCGTGGCCGACCCCGATCTCGTACACGGCGGCCACGGTACAAACGGCGGCCACGGCAAGGAGTCCTGAGATGGCGATCGTTCTCGGATACGACGAGTCGCCGGGCGCCGTACGCGCGCTGCGGGTCGCGATCGAGGTGTCCGCCACGTACGGCGAGCCCCTCGTGCTGGTCTACGGCGCGGCGGCCCCGGGCGGCAAGGGCGAGGAGTACCGGACCCACCGCGAGGCCCTCCACCAGGCCGGACGCCTCGCCCTCGAACACGCTGTCACGGCGGCCGACGCGGCCGGCGTACCGACCACCGTCGAGATCATCGACGAGAAGCCGGCGCAGGCGCTGATCGACGCCGCGTCACGCCACGAGGCACGGCTCATCGTGGTGGGCATCTGGGGCGAGAGCCCGATGCGCGGGGCCCTGCTGGGCTCGACCCCCCACAAGCTGCTGCACCTGTCGCGCTTCCCCGTCCTCTGCGTGCCGACCGAGGAGTGAGGCACGCGAAGGACGGGGGTGGGGCGGCCACGCAATTGCGTGGTTACGTGCGAGGGCCCGGGAAGAAGCCTGCTCCCGGGCCCTGAACTCAAGGAGTTCGTGCGCTACGCGTTCGGCTTCTCCTCCAGGCGAGGGAAGAAGATCGCGCCCTTGGTGACCGTCGAGCCGGCCGGGAGTTTGCCCCACTCGCCCGCCTCCTGGACCTTCTGGTCCGCGAGGGCGCCGAGAGAGACATCCGCGCCCAGGGAGTCCCAGAGCTGCTTGGAGGTGTCCGGCATGACCGGGTTGAGGAGGACGGCGACGGCGCGGAGGGACTCGGCGGCCGTGTAGAGGATCGTGGCCAGCCGGGCCTTGCCCTCGTCACTCGTGTCCTTGGCGACCTTCCACGGCTCCTGCTCCGTGATGTAGCCGTTGACCTGCTTGACGAAGTCGAAGACGGCCAGGATGCCACCCTGGAAGTCCAACTCGTCGCCGATCTTCCGGTCGGCCTCGGTGACCGCCTTGGCCAGGCCTTCCTGCAGCGCCTTCTCGGCTTCGCCGTCGGCCGTGGCCGCCGGCAGGGCGCCGTCGAAGTACTTGCCGACCATGGCCGCGACACGGGAGGCGAGGTTGCCGTAGTCGTTCGCGAGCTCGCTCGTGTAGCGGGCGGAGAAGTCCTCCCAGGAGAACGAGCCGTCCTGGCCGAAGGCGATCGCGCGCAGGAAGTACCAACGGTAGGCGTCGACACCGAAGTGCGAGGTCAGGTCCTGCGGCTTGATGCCGGTCAGGTTCGACTTCGACATCTTCTCGCCGCCGACCATCAGCCAGCCGTTCGCCGCGATCTTCCCCGGCAGGGGCAGGCCCTGAGCCATCAGCATGGCGGGCCAGATCACCGCGTGGAACCGGAGGATGTCCTTGCCGACGAGGTGGACGTTCGCCGGGAAGGTGGCCTCGAACTTCCCTTGGTTCTCGTTGTAGCCGACCGCCGTGGCGTAGTTGAGCAGCGCGTCGACCCACACGTAGATCACGTGCTTCTGGTCCCACGGGATCGGGATGCCCCAGTCGAAGGTCGAGCGGGAGACCGACAGGTCCTGCAGGCCCTGGCGGACGAAGTTCACGACCTCGTTGCGCGCGGACTCGGGCTGGATGAAGCCGGGGTTCGCCTCGTAGTGGGCGAGGAGCTTCTCGCCGTACTCGCTCAGCTTGAAGAAGTAGTTCTCCTCGCTGAGGATCTCCACGGGCTTCTTGTGGATCGGGCAGAGCTTCTGACCCGCGAAGTCGCCTTCGCCGTCGAGCAGCTCGCCCGGGAGCTTGTACTCCTCGCAGCCGACGCAGTACGGGCCCTCGTAGCCGCCCTTGTAGATCTCGCCCTTGTCGTACAGGTCCTGCACGAACTCCTGGACGCGGTCGGTGTGCCGCTGCTGCGTGGTGCGGATGAAGTCGTCGTTCGCGATCTCCAGGTGCTCCCAGAGGGGCTTCCACGCCTCCTCGACGAGCTTGTCGCACCACTCCTGCGGAGTCACGCCGTTGGCATCGGCGGTACGCATGATCTTCTGACCGTGCTCGTCCGTGCCGGTGAGGTACCACACCTTCTCGCCGCGCTGACGGTGCCAGCGTGTGAGCACGTCCCCTGCGACGGTCGTGTAGGCGTGGCCCAGGTGAGGAGCGTCGTTGACGTAATAGATGGGGGTGGAGACGTAGAACGCCTTGCCACCCTGCTTCTCGGTTCCAGTGGCCGCCATGCCGAAATCCTACTGGGCCCGTGAAGATCGACTCACATGCGTTTCGGGTGACGGACGGGCCCCGGGTTTCGCCGGGGCCCGTCCGACATGTGGCGACTAAAGGCGCCAGGCGGCCAGGATGCCCTCGTAGACCTCGGCGTCCGTGAGTTCGCGCGGGGTCTCGCCGGCCAGGAAGTGGGACGTGTTGTCCGTCTTCAGCTTGCGGAGGTAGTCGAAGGCCTTGTTCTCCGGATCGCCGAACGCGACGAACGCGAAGTGGACGGCCGGGTGGCTCTTCGCGGCCTCCGCGAGCGCCTGGTTCGCCGGGGTCTTGGCGTCCGGGGCGCCGTCCGTCTGGAAGACGACGAGGGCGGGGGTGCCGGGGTCGGCTGCCTTCTGGTGCTGGGCGAGCACCTCCTCGACGGCCACGTGGTAGCTGGTACGGCCCATGCGTCCGAGTCCGCCGTGCAGCTCGTCGACCTTGTTCTCGTACGAGTCGAGGGTGAGCTCGCCGGTGCCGTCCAGCTCCGTGGAGAAGAAGACGACGGGGACGGTGGTGGCCTCGGGGTCGAGGTGGGCGGCGAGGGCGAGCGTCTGCTCACCGAGTGCCTGCGCCGAGCCGTCCTTGTAGTAGCCGCGCATCGACGCGGAGCGGTCCAGCACGAGGTACACCTTGGCGCGGGCGTCGGTGAGGTCCCGCTTCTCGAGTACGGCCTGTGCGGCGTCGTACGCGGTACGCAGGCTCGCGGGCACGGCGACCTCGGCTCCGCCTTCGGCCCCCTCCGTTTTCCCACCCGCACCACCCGTACCGCTTTCGTCGTCGGTTGCGGGTGACACCTGCGGGGCACCTTCACCGTCGGCGACTGCGGGTTCGGGGGTGGCGTCGCCGGCTGCGGCTGCGACTGCGGCCACGGGTTCGGGAGCGGCTTCCGGCTCGGGAACGACGGCGGGTTCGGTGGCGACGGCCGGTTCGGGCGTGGCTTCGGGCTCGGAGGTGGCCTCCGGCTCGTTCGCGGCTGCCGACTCCTCCGCAGCCTTCGGCTCCGGCTCGGTCTGCGACTCGGCTTCGACCGCGGGCTCCGCCTCTGCCACGGGCTCATCGGCGGCCACGGCGGCGGGCTCCGGCGTCTCCACGGCGGCGGGCTCAGGCTCGGCCTCGGCCTCGACGACCGGCTCCGGCTCGTCCTCCTTCGCAGCCACCGGCTCGGCCTCGGCAACGGCCTCGGGCTCGGCCTCGGCCTCGGCAGCCACGACCGGCTCCGCGTCGGCGACCGGCGCCACAGACTCAGCCGCGGCCTCTGCCTCAGCCTCGCTCTTCGACGCCGCGGGGTCGGCCTCGGCCACCGGCTCAGGCTCCGTGTCGGCCGCCGCTCTCACCTCGGTCTCGGCGGACACCACGGGCTCGGCCTCGACGACCGGCGTCGCCTCGGCCTCGGTGGCAGCCTTCACCTCGGTCTCGGCGGAGACCACGGGCTCAGGCTCTACGACCTTGGCAGGCTCGACCACAGGCTCCGGCTCGGCCTCGACGACCGGCGCAGTGGCCTCCGCGTCGGTGGCAGCGTTCGCCTCGGTCTCGGTGGAGACCACGGGCTCGGCCTCGACGACCGGCGTCGCCTCGGCCTCGGTGGCAGCCTTCACCTCGGCCTCGGCCTCGGCGGACGCCGCGGCCTTGGGCTCGACTACACGCTCGGGCTCGACCACCGACGTCTCCGCCTCAGCCCCCCTCTCCGCGGTCTCCTCGCCCCGCGGCTTCGGCACCGTCACGTTGTCGAAGGCAGCGGAGACGAGCTCGTCGGCGACGGAGGCGGGCTGCGTGGGTGCCGCAGGCTCGGTGGTGGTGGTGGTCGTCGGCTCGGGCTCGGCCGACGGGGCCGGAACCCTCGGCTCGGCCTCCCGCAGGGAAGCCCGCGGGGAAGCCTCGGCCTCCGCCGCGGAGGCGGCCTCCGTCGAGGAAACCCGCTCCGCCTCCTGCGAAGGAACCGTGTCGCGCCCCTTGCGTGAGCGGCTGAACGCATTCCGCAGGAGAGAGAGAATGCCCATGTGCGCAACCCTTCGGGTGAGTTGAAGCCCGTCAATCCCTGGCCAGGACGGACACGTAAGGTTAGCGGCCAGTCGTGGCGATCTTGGGGTGGGGCGGGGGGCTTTCACTATCTCCGCCACCCCGCGCTGTCAATACCGCCTCAACTGCCGCAGGTTCACCCCGTGTTCACCTTGCGTCCCCGTTCTCGAACACACGCCCCCCTAGCGTCGCGCTCACACCAAAAATGCACAAAGAGCATCGAGGAGCGCGCTGTGCGCAAGCTGCTGCCCATGATCGGCTCGCATCCCGGCGGCCGTTCCGCCCTGACCTGTCGGTTCCGCTGTGGTGACGCCTGTTTCCACGAGGTGCCGAACACCAGCACCAACGAATACGTCGGTGACGTCATCGCGAGCGCGCTGAGCCGCCGCTCGGTGATGAGAGCCGCCGCCGTCGTCTCCGTGGCCGGCGCTGCCGGTACGGCCGTCACGCTCGGCACTGCCGTGCCGGCCGCCGCGGCCCCCGCGGAAGCCGCCGCCACGTCCACGTCCAAGAGCAAGGGCAGGCCCAAGGCCGCCCGCGGTCTGCGGTTCACCACCGTCGAGCCCAACACCGCCGACGCCGTGACCATCCCCGAGGGGTACAAGCAGAACGTCGTCATCCGCTGGGGTGAGCCGATCCTGCGCGGCGCCCCCGCCTTCGACCCGGAGAACCAGACGGCCAAGGCCCAGGCCGGCCAGTTCGGGTACAACTGCGACTTCCTCGCCCTGCTCCCGCTCCCCGGTGAGCGCGGCCGCCAGCTCCTCGTCGCGAACCACGAGTACACCGACGAGATCCTGATGTTCCGCGGCTACGACGCCGCCAACCCGACCCGCAACCAGGTCGAGGTCGCTTGGGCGGCGCACGGCCTGGCCGCCGTCGTCGTGGAGGAGGACCGGCGCACCGGCAAGCTCACCGCCGTGCCCCGCCACCACCTCAACCGCCGCATCACGGCGACGACCGAGTTCCGCCTCACCGGCCCGGCCGCCGGCTCCGACCTCCTCAAGACCTCCGCCGACCCGACCGGCCGCAAGGTCCTCGGCACCCTCAACAACTGCGCGGGCGGTACGACCCCCTGGGGCACCACGCTGCACGGCGAGGAGAACTTCAACCAGTACTTCGCCAACAGCAGCCGCACGACCGACAAGCGGTACGGCATCGGCACCGGCGCCACCGAGCGCAAGTGGGAGCGGTTCGACAAGCGGTTCGACGTCGCCCAGGAGCCGAACGAGGCGCACCGCTTCGGGTATGTGGTGGAGCTCGACCCGTACGACCCGTCCTCCACGCCCCGCAAGCACACCGCGCTCGGGCGCTTCAAGCACGAGGGCGCAACCGTCCGGCTGACCTCGGACGGGCGTCCGGTCGTCTACTCCGGTGACGACGAGCGCTTCGACTACTTCTACAAGTTCGTCAGCAGCAAGCGGATGAAGAAGGGGTCGAGCCGCGCCGCCCGCGAGCACAACCTCTCGCTGCTCGACGAGGGCACGCTCTACGTCGCCAAGCTCACCGGTGACTCCCCGGCGATCGAGATCGACGGCACGGGCAAGCTGCCGAGCGACGGCGAGTTCGACGGCGCCGGCGAGTGGATCCCGCTGGCCACGGCCACCGCCAAGGGTGCCGTCTCGCACGTCGACGGCATGACGGCCGACGAGGTCTTCGTCTTCACGCGGCTCGCCGGTGACAAGGTCGGCGCGACGAAGATGGACCGCCCCGAGGACATCGAGCCCAACCCGGTCACCGGCAAGGTCTACGTCGCCCTCACCAACAACAGCAACCGCGGTGTGGGCTCCAACCCCAAGGCGGACGAGGCCAACCCGCGTCACGCCAACAAGCACGGCCAGGTCCTCGAACTCACCGAGCACCGCAACCGGCCCGAGAGCACCAAATTCGGCTGGCTGCTGTTCCTCGTCGCGGGCGACCCCGAGGACCCGGCGACCTACTTCGCCGGCTTCCCGAAGGGCGACGTCAGCCCGATCTCCTGCCCGGACAACGTCGCCTTCGACCCGTACGGCAACCTGTGGATCTCCACCGACGGTGCCCAGCTCGGCTCGCACGACGGTCTGTTCGGTGTCGCGACCCGTGGTGAGCGGCGCGGTGAGCTGAAGCAGTTCCTGACGGTTCCGAGCGGCGCCGAGACCTGCGGCCCGATCATCCAGGACCGCCGCGTCCTGGTCGCCGTCCAGCACCCGGGCGAGCTCGACGGAGCCACCGTCGAGAACCCGAAGAGCGCCTGGCCCGACGGTCCGGGCAAGTACGTCCGCCCGGCGGTCGTCGCGGTGTGGCGCGCGGACGGCTGCGACATCGGCGTCTGATCCCGTACGCACACAGACGAATGCGGGCCGTCCTCC
>NZ_JBHVDX010000309.1:0-9502 GCF_042802555.1 Streptomyces sp. NPDC057474
GACCTAGGTCTCAGGGCCCGGGCAGGGCCTCCGGCGGTCCGATCCGCGTTGTCGGACCCCGCCGGTACGGTGAGGTCATGAGTCAAGGTCCAAGGTCAGGCCTCGCCGCGGTGAGTTCCGCGCTGCTGGCCATGAGCAGGCACCTGGAGGTGCGCGACGTCCTCAAGACGATCGTCGCCTCCGCGCGTGAGCTGCTCGACGCGGAGTACGCCGCGCTCGGCGTCCCCGACGACCACGGCGGCTTCGCCCAGTTCGTCGTCGACGGCGTCAGCGACGCCCAGTGGAAGGCCATCGGCCCCCTCCCGCGCCAGCACGGCATCCTGGCCGCGATGCTCCACGAGGCCACCCCCGAGCGCCTGGCCGACGTCCGCAAGGACCCCCGCTTCGAGGGCTGGCCGAGCGCCCACCCCGATCTGATCGACTTCCTGGGCCTGCCCATCCGCGACGGCGACGAGGTCATCGGCGCCCTCTTCCTCGCCAACAAGCGGTGCCCCAAGCCCGAGGGCGGCTGCGGCTTCACCGCGGAGGACGAGGACCTGCTCTCGATCCTCGCCCAGCACGCCGCGATCGCCCTGACCAACGCCCGCCTCTACGAGCGCAGCCGTGAGCTGACCATCGCCGAGGAGCGCTCCCGGCTCGCCCACGAACTCCACGACGCGGTCAGCCAGAAGCTCTTCTCCCTGCGCCTGACCGCCCAGGCCGCCGCCGCCCTGGTCGACCGCGACCCCTCCCGCGCCAAGGGCGAACTCCAACAGGTGGCCGCCCTCGCCGCCGAGGCCGCGGACGAACTGCGCGCCGCCGTCGTCGAGCTGCGCCCCGCGGGACTCGACGAGGACGGCCTGGTCGCCACCCTGCGCACCCAGGTTCACGTCCTGGACCGCGCCCACAGCGCCCGCGTCACCTTCTCCGGTCGCGGCGCCCGCGCGCTGCCCGCCGCCCAGGAGGAGGCCATGCTGCGCGTCGCCCAGGAGGCCCTGCACAACGCCCTGCGGCACTCGGGCGCCGAGCGGGTCGACGTCACCCTCGACCGGCACGGCGGCGGAGCCGTCCTGCGGGTCACGGACGACGGCGCCGGCTTCGACCCCCAGGGCATACGCCGCGCCGGACGCCACCTCGGCCTGGTCTCCATGCGCGACCGGGCGAGCGGGGTCGGCGGCCGGCTGACCGTGCAATCGGCGCCCGGAAAGGGCACCACGATCGAGATGGAGGTCCCCGGTGGCTGACGCAATCAAGGTGTTGCTCGTCGACGACCACCAGGTGGTCCGCCGCGGCCTGCGCACCTTCCTGGAAGTACAGGACGACATAGAGGTCGTGGGGGAGGCCGCCGACGGCGCCGAAGGAGTCGCCCGTGCCGAGGAGCTCCGGCCCGACGTCGTCCTCATGGACGTCAAGATGCCGGGCATGGACGGTGTCGACGCGCTGCGCAAGCTCCGCGAGCTCGACAACCCCGCGCGCGTGCTCATCGTCACCAGCTTCACCGAGCAGCGCACGGTCGTCCCGACCCTGCGCGCCGGCGCCGCCGGGTACGTCTACAAGGACGTGGACCCCGACGCCCTCGCCGGCGCCATCCGCTCGGTGCACGCCGGACACATTCTCCTCCAGCCGGAGGTCGCCGACGCGCTTTTGTCCCAGGAGGAGGCCAACTCCGGCCAGGGCAGAGGTGGTTCACTCACCGAGCGGGAGCGCGAGGTGCTCGTCCTGATAGCCGACGGACGCTCCAACCGGGAGATCGCCCGAGCACTGGTCCTCTCCGAGAAGACGGTCAAGACGCACGTCTCGAACATCCTCATGAAGCTCGACCTGGCGGACCGCACGCAGGCCGCGCTGTGGGCAGTACGCCATGGTGTGACCGGATGATGTGCGGATTGTCCGTCAACCTGGAGGGTTCCGTTCCGGGCTGAGAGTCATACCGTCGGGTGTATGTCCCCCGAATGGCGCATCCTCGGGGGCCCTTCGCCGTTCTTCAGTGCGTGCTGCGTGCGACCGCCGCAGTGATCGCAAGGAAGGGCTCAAAGTGAAGAACCTGAAGAAGGCCGCCGCTGTCACGCTGGTGGCCGGTGGCCTCGTCGCCGCCGGTGCCGGTATGGCCTCCGCCACCGACGGCGGGGCGCACGCCGACGGCAAGGCCATCGGCTCGCCGGGCGTCGTCTCGGGCAACGTCATCCAGGCCCCGGTCAACATCCCCGTGAACGCGGTCGGCAACAGCGTGAACGTCGTCGGCGTCCTGAACCCGGCCTTCGGCAACCTGGGTGTCAACCACTGACGTGCCCGCCTCGGAGCACCAGTGACCACCGGCCTTCCAGGCTCCCCTGGAAGGCCGGTCAGGTTTTCCCGTCTCCTTTTCCCACCATCTGCTTCCGCTTTCCTCGTCTCATCGCCCCGATGCGCTGAACCGGACATACCCGCCTCTCGCGCGTGCCACCGCGCGTCCGCCCGGCACCGATCAGCGCAGCCGACTGCGAGTCGTCGTACCGCTGGGACCGCTGTCCACCCTCGCAGTCGCCATGCGTAGCTGCGGGCAGTCGTGCCGCTGGGGCGGTACGGGTGGGCGCAGCGGCACCTCGTAGCGCCGAGTTGCGGAGTCGGCCCCCGCCCAGCGTCAGCCGCCGGACAACAGTGCGCCAAAGGAACAGCGCACCCCCGGCCGGCTAACGACCCCGCTCCCGTTCCTCCACGAACGCGTTGTACGCCGCCACCTGGGCCCGCCGAGCCGTCCGTTCGACCGGACGCAGCGCAGCCGTTCGGGAGGCCATCTCGGAGGCGCTCACGGCGCCGCCGTGGCCGTTCTCATGGGCCACGGAGATCAGCAGCCCGATGCGCTGCGCCAGCTCCAGCACCCGTACCGCACGCGGCGGATACCCGGGCGCCAACACCTCCCGCCCCCGCTCGGCCCGCGCCCGGTACGCGTCGATCGCCGCCTCGGCCACCGGCCCGGACGCCGCGACGTCCAGCCGGGCCAACACCGCGGTCGCCTCCCGCAACGCCTCCGCCAACTCCCGCTCGGCCTCCCCGAGGGACGGCACGTCGGCGGGCGGAGCCTCCCGCACCTCCAGACAGTGCCAGACGACCTCCACATGCTCGTCCCCGGCGGGCCCCACCGAGTACACCTCCGGCACCAGCCCCAGCGCACCCCCGTGGCAGACGACCGCCTCCTCCGCCTCCAGCGCCCGCTTGTTGAACTCCGGCGGCCCGCTCAGCCCCAGCGGATGCCCCGCCGCGGGCAGCGCGACCCGCAACCCGGTCACCCCGAGTGCCCGCAACCGCCCCAGCGCGAGCGTCAGCCCGACGGGCCCCGACTCACCGGGCAGCCCCTCCACCCGGTGCACCGTGTCCTCCCCGACGATCGCGAGCACCGCGTCATCCGGCGAGACAAGTCCGGCAATAAGGGCGTTTCCCCATGAGGCGAGGCGTCCTGAGCGTGGTTCCGAGAGCATGCCCCCACCCTAAGGACCGACCGATGGGATGGACGGCCCGAGCGGTGGCGTAGATTTCCCTGAGGGCTGCGCCCACCCGGCGGTGGCTCCGACCACAGGCGTACGCGACAGCCGAGACAGGCTGACACTGCAAGGGGAGACAGCGCGCTCATGAGCGATGTTCTGGAGCTGGAGGACGTATCCGTGGTCCGCGAGGGCCGGGCTCTGGTGGACCAGGTCTCCTGGTCGGTCAAGGAGGGCGAGCGCTGGGCCATCCTCGGCCCGAACGGCGCCGGCAAGACCACCCTCCTCAACATCGCCTCGAGCTACCTCTACCCCAGCAAGGGCACCGCCACGATCCTCGGCGACACCCTCGGCAAGGTCGACGTCTTCGAACTGCGCCCCCGCATCGGCATGGCCGGCATCGCCATGGCGGAGAAGCTCCCCAGGCGCCAGACCGTCCTGCAGACCGTGCTGACCGCCGCGTACGGCATGACGGCCACCTGGAACGAGGACTACGAGGAGGTGGACGAGCTGCGCGCCCGCGCCTTCCTCGACCGCCTCGGTATGAGCGAGTACGTCGACCGCAAGTTCGGCACCCTCTCCGAGGGCGAGCGCAAGCGCACCCTCATCGCCCGCGCCCTGATGGCCGACCCCGAGCTGCTGCTCCTCGACGAGCCCGCCGCCGGCCTCGACCTCGGCGGCCGCGAGGACCTCGTACGCCGTCTTGGCCGCCTCGCCCGCGACCCGATCGCCCCCTCCATGATCATGGTCACGCACCACGTCGAGGAGATCCCCCCGGGCTTCACCCACGTCCTGATGATCCGTCAGGGCAAGGTCCTCGCCGCGGGCCCGCTGGAGCTGGAACTCACCTCCCGCAACCTCTCCCTCTGCTTCGGCCTCCCGCTCGTCGTCGAGCAGCTCGGCGAGCGCTGGACCGCCCACGGCCTGCCGCTCACCTGACCTCCGACTTCTCCCGATCTTCCGCCAGTCGGGTGCCCCGGGGCCACAACCCGGCCCGGGAGCACCCGACTTGGGAGCCCTCTGTACGCGATCTTTGACCGTGCGCTCTGTTCGGCGGGAGGATCGCGGTTCTACCATGGACGACGTGGACAGCATCGACGCATGGGTGTGGTGGCTGATCGGCGCGGCCGGGCTAGGGGTCGCCCTCGTCGTGACCGCGATGCCCGAGTTGGGCATGCTCGCCCTGGGCGCGGTCGCCGGAGCCGTGACCGCGGGGCTGGGCGGTGGTGTCGTACTCCAGGTCGTCGTCTTCGCGATCGTCTCCGTCGCGCTCATCGCCGTCGTACGGCCCATCGCGGCCCGGCACAGATCCCAACGGCCCCAACTCGCGACCGGCATCGACGCGTTGAAGGGCAAACACGCCGTAGTCCTGGAACGGGTCGACGGCACGGGCGGCCGTATCAAGCTGGGCGGCGAGGTCTGGTCCGCCCGCTCGCTCGACACCGGCCAGGCCTACGAGGTGGGTCAGGAAGTGGACGTCGTGGAGATCGAGGGAGCCACGGCGATCGTCATGTGACCTCGCACGATGTGGTCACGAGGCGATGACGCAATGACCTGAACGACCCACCTGGCAGGCGGTGTTCTGCCAGACTCGACCAGCAAGATCTTCAACGGTCCCGACAGGCATAAGATCTTCCGGAAGCGCCATGGCGGAGAAGGGCACGGGGAGCAAACGATGGAACCGATCATCATCGTCCTGATCATTCTGGTGGCGTTGGTCTTCATCGCCCTGATCAAGACCATCCAGGTGATTCCACAGGCCAGCGCGGCCATCGTCGAGCGGTTCGGCCGCTACACGCGCACACTCAACGCGGGCCTCAACATCGTCGTCCCGTTCATCGACTCGATCCGCAACCGCATCGACCTCCGCGAACAGGTCGTGCCGTTCCCGCCCCAGCCGGTGATCACCCAGGACAACCTGGTCGTGAACATCGACACGGTCATCTACTACCAGGTGACCGACGCCCGCGCCGCGACCTACGAGGTCGCCAGCTACATCCAGGCGATCGAGCAGCTCACCGTCACCACCCTCCGCAACATCATCGGTGGCATGGACCTGGAGCGGACCCTGACCTCCCGCGAGGAGATCAACGCGGCCCTGCGCGGCGTCCTCGACGAGGCCACCGGCAAGTGGGGCATCCGCGTCAACCGCGTCGAGCTGAAGGCGATCGAGCCGCCCACCTCCATCCAGGACTCGATGGAGAAGCAGATGCGCGCCGACCGCGACAAGCGCGCCGCGATCCTCACCGCCGAAGGCACGCGCCAGGCGGCCATCCTCACCGCCGAGGGTGAGAAGCAGTCCCAGATCCTCCGCGCCGAGGGTGAGGCCAAGGCCGCCGCCCTGCGCGCCGAGGGCGAGGCCCAGGCCGTCCGTACGGTCTTCGAGGCCATCCACGCCGGCGACCCGGACCAGAAGCTCCTCTCCTACCAGTACCTCCAGATGCTCCCGAAGATCGCCGAGGGCAACGCCAACAAGCTCTGGATCGTCCCCAGCGAAATCGGCGACGCCCTCAAGGGCCTCTCCGGCGCCATGGGCAACTTCGGGAACCTGGGCGGCGGCCCGTCCGTCCCCAGGCCCGCCGACGGCGCCAACGAGCGTCGCGAAAAGCCGGCCATCGACTGAAGCAACAAGAAGGGCCCGCCTTCACAAGGAAGGCGGGCCCAAACGCTTTCAGGGGCGCGGGGAACTGCGCGGTCAGCTACACACAACCCGCAGACAGCCATCACCAGTAGCCACTACGGGCCTCTCTGGCGGAGCCCTACGCGGCCCCCTGCGAAAGCCAGGCCGGCAGCGCGTCGAAGTCATCGTGGCCCAGAGACAGCAGCATCGCGTCGGCCGGCGTCGGCTCGAACGGCTGCCGCAGCAGCGGCATACCCGCCTGCTCCGGAGTCCGGTCGGCCTTGCGGTGATTGTCCTCGGCGCAGGACGCGACCGTGTTCAGCCAGGTGTCACCACCGCCCCGCGACCGCGGCACCACATGGTCGACGGTCGTCGCCCGCCTGCCGCAGTACGCGCACCTGTGCCTGTCCCGTACCAGGACACCCCGCCTCGACCACGGCGCTTGTCTTCGGAACGGCACCCTGACATACCTGCAGAGCCTGATCACCCGGGGCGCAGGTATATCGACCACGGCTCCGCGCATGCGCAGTTCGGGGTGGGTCTGCTCGACGACGGCCTTGTCCTGCAGTACCAGAACGACGGCTCGGTTGAGCGTCACCGTCGACAGCGGCTCGAAGCTCGCGTTCAGTACCAGCGTGTCCCGCATTCCAGCCCACCTCCTGTGCCAGCCCACCCCCCGGCGGGCTTGGATCAACTCTGGCCGGGCACGCCGAGATGGACAACGCAATAAAAAATGCCCGTCTCTGATCACTTCCAAGACCAGAGACGGGCAAACGTTCAATGAACGTCCGGCTTCGTTACTTTTCCGCTACAGCGGCGTACTCACCGAGGAGTTGAGCGCGCGCCAGAGTATGGAATCGCAGGTTGAATCCGACCACCGCGGGCGAAGCATCCGAATCCGGACCGAGCTTCTCCTGATCCACGGCGTACACCGTGAACACATACCGGTGCGCCGGATCCCCGGGCGGCGGCGCGGCCCCACCGAAGTCCTTCGTCCCGTAGTCGTTGCGCACCTGGACGGCGCCCTCGGGCAGCCCCTCGAACTTCCCCGAGCCCGCACCTGTCGGCAACTCCGTCACCGACGCCGGGATGTCGAACACGACCCAGTGCCAGAACCCGCTCCCCGTGGGGGCGTCCGGGTCGTAGCACGTCACGGCGAAACTCCTGGTCTCCGGCGGGAAGCCCTCCCAGCGCAGCTGCGGCGAGGTGTTCCCCTCCGCGTGGACCTGAGCGTCCTTGAGCGTCGCACCCGCCTCGACGTCCTCGCTCGCGACCGTGAAGGACGGCACGACCGGGTGGAAATCGTGGGGGAGCGGTGGCCTCTTCGGCTCGGTCACCTCAATACCTCCTGATGGATCCGGGGTAGGTGTGCTCAGAGCCTAGAACCAGCTGCGCTTGCTGCCGACCTCCGACAGCCACTGGTTCAGATACGCGACCCAGTCCGTGCCCTGGTAGTCGTGCAACCCCACCTTGAACGAGCGGAACGAGTCGCTGCCCTCGCTGAACAGACCCGGCTTCTTGTCCATCTCCAGCACGACGTCCATCTCGCGCTCGTCGGCGACGAAGCTCAGCTCCACCTGGTTCAGGCCGTGGTACTGCTGCGGCGGGAAGAACTCGATCTCCTGGTAGAAGGGCAGTTTCTGCCGCGTACCCCGGATGTGACCGCGCTCCAGGTCCGCGTTCTTGAAGCGGAAGCCCAGCTGGATGAAGGCGTCCAGGATGGCCTGCTGCGCCGGCAGCGGGTGCACGTTGATCGGGTCCAGGTCGCCGGAGTCGACCGCACGCGCGATCTCCAGCTCGGTGGTCACACCAATGTTCATACCCGGCAGCGTCTGCCCCTGGATCGTGGTGACCGGCGTCTCCCACGGGATCTCCAGCCCGAACGGCACTACGTGCACCGCGTTGGCCTTCAGCTCGAAGGCACCACCGAGCCGCTGCTTGGTGAACACCATGTCCTGCTTGTACTCCGCGTCCTGGCCCTCGACCTCGACCTTGGCCTGCAGACCGACCGACAGCGCCTCGATCTGCTGGTCCACGGATCCGCCCTGGATCCGCACCTCACCCTGGACGACACCGCCCGGGACGACATTGACCTCGGTCAGCACCGTCTCGACCGAAGCCCCACCGGCCCCCAGGCTCGCGAGCAGCCGCTTGAACCCCATGTCTGTTCCTCCCGTCAGGCAACGCCTGCGTATCTGTGTGGTTCTGTGTTCTGTGCTTTATGTGGTGTGGATCGCTCTGCGTGGCGTGGATCCTTGATCCCTACAAACGCAAACCGACGGCGCCCGGTTCCGCGCCCTCCCTCTTCCCAACCCTTCCAAGGAGGACGCCCCCACGCCACCCGTCGGCGCGCACCCGTCTGGACTACGCTCGTACGCCATGATCGCGAGCCCCGACCGTACGCCCCTCGCCCGCGAGTTCTTCGACCGCCCCGTACTGGAGGTGGCACCGGACCTCCTGGGACGCGTCCTCGTACGCACCACCCCGGACGGTCCGATCGCACTCCGCCTCACGGAGGTCGAGGCCTACGACGGTCCGAACGACCCCGGCTCCCACGCCTATCGCGGTCGCACAGCCCGCAACGCCGTGATGTTCGGTCCGCCCGGACATGTGTACGTCTACTTCACCTATGGCATGTGGCACTGCATGAACCTGGTGTGCGGTCCGGAGGGCCGAGCGAGCGCGGTTCTGCTGCGCGCCGGCGAGATCACCGAGGGCGCCGACCTCGCCCGCAAACGTCGAATCTCAGCCCGAAATGACAAGGAACTGGCCAAAGGCCCCGCCCGCCTGGCCACGGCCCTGGACGTGGACCGAGCCCTCGACGGCGCGGACGCCTGCGCCTCGGGCACCCCACCCCTGACGGTCCTGACCGGCACCCCCGCCAGCTTTGACCAGGTACTCACCGGTCCTCGCACCGGCGTCTCGGGGGACGGAGGCGTTCACCCCTGGCGCTTCTGGATCGCCAACGACCCGACTGTCAGCCCCTATCGGGCCCACGTCCCCCGTCGGCGCTCAACTTGACTCGCTCCTGGGCGATCCGTAACGTAGCCCGAGCCGCTTGAACCGGTTACGGCGATCAGCCAGCAGCCGAGAGCGGCCAACCCACTACCTACAACATCCCCTCAGCGGGGGCGAATTAGGCATGCCCTGATTCCAGCCCGCAGCACTCAATTATGAGTTGCCGAGGGAATCGGCTAACGTAGTGAATGTCGAAAGGCCGCAAGGGAAACCAAGAGGTCAAAGACAGCCGAAAGGCAAATCCCCCCGACAGGGAATCGGATCGGAAAACGATCTGATAGAGTCGGAAACGCAAGACCGAAGGGAAACTGCCCGGAGGAAAGCCCGAGAACAACTTGGGTGAGTACAAAGGAAGCGTCCGTTCCTTGAGAACTCAACAGCGTGCCAAAAATCAACGCCAGATATGTTGATACCCCGTTCCCGGCCG
>NZ_JBHVDX010000310.1:0-9347 GCF_042802555.1 Streptomyces sp. NPDC057474
GGTCACGGTGACGCCGCTGCTGGGGGGAAGCGCCTGAGCGATTTGAAACGACGGGGGAATCGCTTCAGGCACTGCGGGGGGTGGCTGATACGGCCGTGGAGGCCGGGGTCTCCGGCTCGGCGAGCCGGTGATCGCGCTGGTCGAGATTGACGAAGACCATCCCGTACCGGACGGCACACCGCACTGGCTGCGGCGCGCCGCGCGGTCGCCGCAGACACCGGTACGCCCGGATGTCCTCGTCCTCGTCCCGGGTCACCACCACCGGTTCGCCGAACACGGTCACCATCAACGAGTCACCGCTGTGGGGGATGGCGGTGGCCAGGTCGATGAAGTGCCAACCGGAGCGGTAGGCGGTCGCCATCTCGCGCCGGAAGGAACGGTCGTCGGGAGGAGTCGTCATGTCAGGCCCACACGCTGTCTTCCGGAGCGACGGGCGTGGTCGACAGGTCGTCGCCCGCCACCACCTCGGACTTTGGCGTTACGACCGGCCACACGCTGTCCGCCTTGACGCCGCCCTTCGCGTCGGAGAGGCCACTCAGTGCTCCGAAGGCCACAACGGCGGAGAAGGCGGCAGCAAGTACCGAGCGAAGCATTCTCTTACCCATAGTCGGCTTCGTCCTCACTTGAAGGTCCCTCTTCCCCCGTCGGATACGACGATGGCTCATTCGGGCACGTCATGGCCACACAATCGGTGCATCATGTTCCTGCATGTTCAGGACCCTGGGGGGTGGAGATTTGGTTATGGATCGGGCTGAAGCGACACATCTCCACGCGGTGACCGAGATGTGTGAGGAGGGTGCACGCCTGTACGCGAATGCTCTCCGTACGGGACGCATCGCCCGCGCCGAGGTGAACGCCGCACCCTGCTTGATGGAGTTCGCCCTACTGCATCCCGACCCGGACGACCCGGACTCGCTACGTCCGGTACCTCCCTCGATCGCCCTTTCCCAGCGACTCAACCCGCTGGAGCGCGAGATCACCGAGCGCCGGCGTTTCTCGATCGAGCTGGCCGAAGCTTTCGAGCCATTCATGACCATCAGCGCCCTGACGACGCCGACCACGCACTCGATCACCGTGCTGGAGGGCAGCGCCCGGATCAACGCGGCGCTCGACCTTGCCACCAGCCAGTGCCAGACGGAAATGCTCACGGTCCAGCCGAGCGGGCCCCGCCCCGAGCGCAGCCTCCACCAGGGGCTGGAACGAGACAGACCGTTGATCGACCGCGGCGTGCGCATACGGACCCTCTACCAGCACACGGCCCGCTACAGCCCGGAGAAGCTGGCCTATGTGTCCCACTTCGCCGACGGCAAGGTGGAGCACCGCACCATCGACGAACTGGTGGAGCGGCTGATCATCTGCGACGAGACCGTCGCCTTCATCCCCACCCGGGACGACCGGCAGGTCGCCCTGGAGCTGCGCCACCCCGGCCTCGTCCGCTACCTGATCAAAGTCTTCGAGTTCATGTGGGACCGCGCAGTCCCGCTGAGCACCGGCGCGCCCTATGAGACGGCCCCCGACGGCATCACCCGCGTCCAGCACTCCATAGCCAAGCTCCTGGTGGAGGGCCACGTCGACGAGGCCATTGCCCGCCGCCTCGGCATGAACGTCCGCACCTGCCGGGCCCACATAGCCAAGCTGGCGACGGCGCTGGGCAGCGGCAGCAGGGCTCAGCTCGGCTATCTCATAGCCCAGTCGGGGATGCTGGAGCAGGAGAGCTGACCGACGTGGGAGACGGGCCACACGTGATCGCCGAGGGCCACGAGCACGGACCGGCGGAGTTGTGCGAGGCGGGACTGAGCCTGTACGGGCGGGCGCTGCGCGAAGGCCGGATCCCGGCGGAGGACGCCGATCACGTGCCCTGTCTGCTCGACTTCGGGCTCGTGCGCCCGGACGGCGAGGACCCGAAATGGCTGCGCCCGCTGGCCCCGGCCCTGGCCCTGCCGCGGCTGCTGCGCGAGAGCGCCCGGGACATCGCCCGGCGGCGGCACGACGAGGCCCGGCTGGCGGAGGCGTTCGAACCACTGCTGGCGCTCGACGGGCACTCCGAGTTGGTGGCGGAGGTCCCGGGCATCGGTCTGCTGGCCGGATTCGACCGGATCAACGAGGCCATCGGCCGGGCCATGGACGAAGCCCGCGAAGAATTGCTCACCATCCAGCCCGGGGGCAGACGCTCCGCCGTGCTCCTGCGTGATCTGGGCCTCCCCCGCGAACAGCGGATGCTCTCCCGGGGCTGCCGCATACGCACGCTCTACCAGGACACCACGCGCCATGACCTCGGAGTCGTCGCCCACTTCGAGCGGCTGACGGGTGACGTCCAGGTCCGCACCCTCGACGAGGTCACGAAGCGCCTCCTGATAGTGGACAGGTCGGTGGCCTTCCTCCCCGCCGGCGAGGACCGCGCACGCGCCCTGGAGATCCGGCAGCCCGCCCTGGTCTCCTTCCTCGCCACGGTCTTCGACCGCCTCTGGAACATGGCCGTTCCCATGTATCCCGAAGCCGTCCGGGTCGCCCCCTCCGACGGTGTCACCCGTCGCCAGCTCGCCATCGCCCATCTGCTCGTCGAGGGCCACACCGACACCGCCATCGCCGAACGCCTCGGCCTCAACGTCCGCACCGCCCGCGTCCACATCGCCAAGCTCGCCGCGCTGCTGGGCAGTGAGAGCCGGGCTCAGCTCGGGTATCTCATCGGGCGGTCGGGGATTCTGGAGCGGGGAGAGGGGCCGTAGGGGCCGGGGAGGGCAGGGCAGGGAGGCCGTCCGGCGGGGTGGAGCGGGGCGGGCCGTCGAGGCCGGCCTCGGCGATACGGACGCCGAGCTGCGTTCGGCTGGCCGCGCCGAGCCGCTCGGAGAGGCGGGCGATATGGGCCCGGCAGGTGCGCACGCTGATGCCGAGCCGCTCGGCGACGACCGCGTCCTGGTGGCCCTCCGCCAGCAGCGCCGCGATGGAACGCTCCCGGTGGGTGATGCCCGCGACCCCGGCCGACGGGAGGGACGCGGCCAGCGGGACGCCGAGGCGCCACAGCCGTTCGAAGACCGTGACCAGGTACTCCACCAGCGCCGGGTGGCGGATCTCCAGGGCCATGGTCCGGTCGGTGTTGGCGGGGATGAAGGCCACCGCGCGGTCGAAGACGATGAGGCGGTCGGTGACCTCGTCCAGGGTGCGGGCCTCCGCCGACTCCCCCATCAGCTCCATGTAGTTGTGCAGGCCCTGCCCGTGCCGGGCCACATGCGTGTACAGGTCCCGCATACGCACACCCCGGCGGCACATCGCCGTCGCCCGGTGCAGCCCCTCGCGCAGCTCGTCCTCGCGCCGGATGCCGCCCGGCTGCACGGTCAGCACCTCCGTGGCGCAGCGGTCGGTGGCCTCGTCGATCGCCGCCCGGATCCGGGCGAGCCCGTCGAGCACCCGGATCGCCGTGCTCTCCGCCGGTTGCCGCGCCCGCGAACTGCCGAGCCCGGCGTACCACTCGACGGCGTCGACCGCCGCGCCCATCCGGGCCTGACTGGCGCTGACCTCCGCGTGGACGCCGCGCAGCAGCCGGGTCATGACCTCCTGCGGGGAGGTGGGCACCAGCCAGCCCATGTCGTCGGGGTCGGGGTGCAGCAGGGCGAGTTCGACCAGGCAGGGCACGGCGTCGGCGTCCGCGCGCGGCACACGGCCCCGCCGTACGGCTCTGGAGTACACGCGGTCCCCGGCCGCGCAGAGCCGGTCGGCGCCGTGCGGATGCTCCTCGGTCGCGTGCCCGGCCATCACCCAACTCACCCCCGGTTCCGACCTGTTCGCAGCGCAACTATGCGCGGCCCGCACCGACACCGCAACACGGCTCCGCCATGTTTCCGTCCCTATAACATCCCCTTCGCCCGCCTATCTCCACCCCTCAGGCAGTGCGCTCTGCAACAAGCTGAAGATGGTGCGGGCGCAGGCGTGCGGACCCGCCGCGAGGCGGGCTCCGCGGCGGGCCCGGCACCACCGGACGCCGGACGCCGGACGCCGACCGGACATTTCCTTCTCGCGCCGGCACGTTCCCTCGGTCCGCCGGGCGAACGGTGCCTGCTCGTCACCCGTCCGGAACCGTCGGCTCCCCCGCCCGGCCGTACTTCAAACCTTTCGTTTCCGCAGGTCGCGATCGCCCTCGCAAGGTGTCGGAAATGCGCTGGTGATCGGGGCGTTACGCAGCGCACTTACCGTCGGGCCATGGCGGACATATTTGACGCGTACGCGTTGGCCGACGCGTGGGACGAGATGTTTGAGCGGCCGGGTGAGGTCAGGACCGCCTACGAGCCGGTGCTGGCGGCACTCCAGCCCATCGAGCCGGCCGAACTGCGGTTCAGGGCGGACCAGATGGCCCGCGCGTTCACCGACCGGGGCGTGACGTACGCCTTCGCGGGCGAGGAGAGACCCTGGCCGCTGGACCTGGTCCCGCGCATCCTGGACGCCCTGGAGTGGGACCTCATCCAACGCGGGGTCGCCCAGCGCGTACGGGCGCTGGAGGCGTACCTCGCGGACGCGTACGGGCCGTGCCGGGCCTTCGAGGACGGGGTCGTGCCCTGGCGGCTGCTCCTCAACTCCGCCCACTTCCACCGGGCCGCGCACGGGGTGGAGCCTCCCGGCGGGGTCCGTATCCATGTCGCCGGCATCGACCTCGTACGGGACGAGGCGGGCGACTTCCGGGTGCTGGAGGACAACGTCCGGGTGCCGTCCGGGGTCTCGTACGTCATCGAGAACCGGCGCGCGATGACCCGCGTCCTCCCGTCCCTCTTCGCCGAGCAGCACGTGGTGCCGGTCGACGGATACGCGCAGAAGCTGCTGGCCGCGCTGCGGGCCGCCGCGCCCGGCGGCATCGGCGACCCGCGCGTCGTCGTCCTCACCCCCGGCCCCAGCAACGCCGCCTACTTCGAACACGCCCTGCTGGCCCGTCTGATGGGCGTCCAGCTGGTCGAGGGCCACGACCTCGTCTGCCGGGGCAACCGGGTGTGGATGCGCACCACGCGCGGGGAGATGCCCGTCCACGTCGTATACCGGCGCCTCGACGACGACTTCCTCGATCCCCTCCACTTCCGGCCCGACTCGGTGATCGGCTGCCCGGGGATCATGGGCGCCGCGATGGCGGGCAACGTGACGCTCGCCAACGCGGTGGGCAACGGCATCGCGGACGACAAGCTGCTGTACACGTACGTCCCTGATCTCATCCGCTACTACCTCCGCGAGGAACCGATTCTGCCGAATGTGGAGTCCTTCCGGCCGGACGAACCCGGGCAGCTGGAGGCCGTCCTCGACCAGATCGACCAGCTGGTGATCAAGCCGGTCGACGGGGCCGGCGGGCAGGGCATCGTCATCGGGCCGAAAGCGGACCGGGAGACGCTGGAGCGCACCCGGGAGGCCGTGAAGGCCGATCCGCGCGGGTGGATCGCGCAGCGGCCGGTGGCGCTGTCCACCTCCCCCACCCTCGCGGGCGAACGCATGGCCCCGCGCCACATCGACCTGCGGCCCTTCGCCGTGAACGACGGAAGCGACGTGTGGGTCCTGCCCGGCGGACTGACCCGCGTCGCCCTCCAGGAGGGCAACCTGATCGTCAACTCCAGCCAGGGCGGCGGCTCCAAGGACACCTGGGTGCTCGCCGAGGGGCCCGCCGAGCAGCGGTACGAGGAGAGCGGCGGCCCGCTGCCGGAGAAGGCGCCGCGCCAGCTCGGACCCGACGGCAGCCGCACGGTCGTGCAGGAAGGAGCGCAGCAGTGAACGACGTGATCCTCTCCCGGATAGCCGAGGCCCTGACCTGGACGGGGCGGTACGTGGAGCGGGCCGACGCCACGGGCCGCATCCTCGACGCCTACCTCCACCGCCTCCTCGAGGACCCCTGGCGCGACGAGGACGTGGCCTGCCGCTCGCTGTACGCGATCCTCGGCGTGGACGCGCCCGACCAGCACTGCGACATGCAGCAGGTGCTGGACCAGCTGGCCTTCGACGCCCGCTCGACGGGGTCGATCGAGGGCGCGCTCGGGGCGGCGCGGCTCAACGCCCGCAGCGCCCGCGAGGCCGTCTCCTCCGAGATGTGGGAGTGCCTCAACTCCACCTGGCACGCGCTCGCCGACCAGCGGACTGCGGCGCGCCGGACGGGCGGCCCGTACGCGTACCTGGAGCTGGTACGACGACGCGCGGCCCTCTTCTTCGGGCTCGCCGACTCCACGATGAGCCGCGACGACAGCTGGCGTTTCGTCGTTCTCGGCCGCAGCCTGGAGCGGGTGGACATGACCGTACGGCTGCTGTCGGTGCGGGTGCTGGACGCGGCGCACGCGCCCGACTGGCCGACCCTGCTGAGCGCGAGCGGCGCCGACGAGGCGTACGCGCGGGTGCACGGCGGCTTCGGCGACAGTCCCAAGGTCGCCGAGTTCCTGCTCCTCGACCGGGACTTCCCGCGTTCGGCGCTGCACGCGCTGACCACGGCGGAGGAGTGCCTGGCCGCGCTCGGCCGCCCCCGCCAGGACCCGGCCCGCCGCCCGATCGGCGCCCTGCGCACCCACCTCGAATACCTCGACTCCGAGTCCCTGGAAGCCGGGCTGCCCACGCTGCTGCGCGATCTGCAGCAGGCGTGCATGGCCTCGGCGGAGGCGGTCGCCGAGTTGTTCTTCCCGTACCAAGGCCCCGTCGAGTGGGCCCAGGAAGGCGCGTGAGCACGATGAACCTGCCTGTAGCGGCTCCGAAGGCGACCCGGCGCCTGCGCATCCGGCACATCACCCGCGTCTCGTACGCCCAGCCCGCGGCCTCCTCCCACAACGAGGTCCGCATGACCCCGTTGACGCTCCCGGGCCAGACCACCCTGGACGCCCGGGTGCTGGTCAACCCCTCGACGCCCACCTGGTCGTACTGGGACTACTGGGGCACCCAGGTCACCGGCTTCGACCTCATCGACCCCCACTCCGACCTGACGATCACCGCGACCAGCCTGGTGGAGACGGCCCCGCCGGAGCCGGTCCCGGACGCGCCGGACTGGGCGGAGGTCCGCCGGGCGACCGCCGACTCCCGCCTCCTGGAGTACCTGACCGCGACGGGCCGTACGACGCTGCCCACGGACCTGGTGGACCGGGCCCGTGAGGCGTCCGTCGGCCTCGACGTGCACGGGACGGCGATCGCGGTGTCCTCCATGGTCGCCGACCGTGTCTCCTACGTGCCGGGCGCGACCGGTGTGCACACCAGCGCGGACGAGGCGTGGGAGCAGGGCGCCGGCGTGTGCCAGGACATCGCCCACCTCACCCTCGGCATGCTCCGCGGCCTCGGCCTGCCCGCCCGCTACGTCTCCGGCTACCTCCACCCGGAACGCGAGGCCGAACTCCACCGCCCGGTCGCCGGCCAGAGCCACGCCTGGATCGAGTACTGGGCCGGTGACTGGACCGGCTACGACCCCACCAACCGCGTCCCCGCCGACGAGTCCCACGTCGTCGTCGGCCGAGGCCGCGACTACGACGACGTGACCCCCCACAAGGGCATCTACCGGGGGGTGGCCGGGGGGCCGCCGGAGGTGACGATCGAGTTCACTCGGGTGGCTTGAGGGCGGCATGAACGGGGTGAGGTGAAGGGCCGGTCCGGGCCGGTCCGCCCGCGCTGCGCCCCGAGAAGGTCCACCCGGCGGAGGCACCACCCGGCACAGAGGTACGGCCCGGCACAGAGGTACGGCCCGGCAGGGGCACCGCCCGGTCGAACCGTCGGCGGTGGCCCTGCCGGGCCGTGGGGTGTGGGAGGTTCCGCGGGCTAGTCCAGGTTGGCCGCGTCGCAGTCGGCCTTGAAGGCGGACGTGCAGATCTGCTTGACGGTGTAGATGCCGTCGGCGACGACCGTGTCCTTGATGTTGGACTTGGTCAGCGCGATCGGGGGCACCAGCTGGGCGGGGATCTTCTTGGTGGTCGGGGAGTCGATGCTGTCCTTGGCGAGGGCGTCGAACTCGATGGAGCGGCCCTGGACCTTGGCGACGGCCATCTCGGCGGCGGCGCTCGCCTGCGTCGGGAACGACTTGTACACCGTCATGTACTGATCGCCCGAGAGGATCCGCTGCACGGCGTCCAGGTCGGCGTCCTGCCCGGTGACCGGCGGCACCTTGGAGACACCGGCGGTCTTCAGCACGTCGATGACGGCACCGGCGATACCGTCGTTCGCGGCGTAGACGGCGTCGATGTTGTCGATGCCCAGCTTGGCGACGGCCGTCTCCATGTTCGCCTTGGCGACGACCGGGTCCCAGTCCTTGGTGTCGAACGTCTCGGAGATCGTCACCTTGTCCTGGAGCTCGGAGAGCGCGCCGTCCTTGAACATGGCGGCGTTCGGGTCGGTGGGGGACCCGTTCATCATGACGATCTTGTTGGCGGCGCTGTCGCCCAGATCCTCCACCAGCGAGCGGCCCTGCACCTGCCCGACCAGCTCGTTGTCGAAGGAGACATAGCCGTCGATCGGGCCCTCGGCCAGCCGGTCGTAGGCGATGACGGGGATGCCCGCGTCGTGCGCCGTCTGCACGGCGGGCGCGATCTTCTTGGCGTCCACGGCGTCGACGATGATGATGTCGACCTTGTCTTCCACCATCTGCTCGAGCTGGCTGTTCTGGGTCTCCGGGTCCTTCTCCGCGTTGGCGTAC
The DNA here is from genome assembly GCF_042802555.1 of Streptomyces sp. NPDC057474. Lineage (NCBI taxonomy): Bacteria > Bacillati > Actinomycetota > Actinomycetes > Kitasatosporales > Streptomycetaceae > Streptomyces > Streptomyces sp. NPDC057474. Next base: position 8,615 of record NZ_JBHVDX010000310.1, read on the forward strand.
TTGGTGACGCCCTTGTTGTCGGTCAGCTCGGCGATCTTCTTCTTGATGCTCGGGTAGTCGAACTGCTCGTACCGCTTGGTCTCCTTGTCGGGGAACAGCACGCCCACCGTGATGTCGTCACCCTTCGTGGGGCTCGCCTCCGCGCTGTCGCCGACGTCCACGACCCCGCAGGAGGCGAGGGAGACGGCCGCGGCCGAGGCGGCGAGGGCGGTGGCGGTACGGCGCAGAGCGGTGGTGCGACGACGTATACGAGTGCTGGGGGTATTGCTGGTGGTACGGGCGTTCACATCAAGGGCCTTCCGGGCGTGGGTGCAGCAAAGCGACCCAGGTGGCTGAAAGCCAACGCGGTGATCACCTCAGCGTCAAGGACTAATCACTTAACGAGATGACAACAGCCTTGTGTGGTCTCGGTGTGAAGAGGGTAAAGCAAAGGGCCCCCGCTGTCGCCGATCGGCCTTCACGTGACACGAGCCAACGGCTGCCGCCGGGTGCCACCTGTGAGCAATGGCCAGCGTACAACCGGGAGTTGGGGAGGAACGGGGTGCCTGGCGGCGGTGGTCGGGCTCATCGTGGGCGGGGTGGCAGGTCAGGGCGGTGGCCGCTGCGGCCCGCCGCCGCCCGCGGGCGCCCGTCGGCGGGGTTGGCCGGGCCGGCGGCGACCGGGATCGCCTCCGTACCCGGTGCCCCCGTCCTGGTCTCCGGTCGACGGACCGAACGGGGGTGGGTGGTGGAC
>NZ_JBHVDX010000311.1:0-9306 GCF_042802555.1 Streptomyces sp. NPDC057474
CCGCCAAGGGGGTCGCGGCCGAACATGCTCTGACCTGCGGAAATGCTGGTTACTTCACCGCGGGGCCGACCTGGACCGAGATCGTGGAGCCGTCCTTGGCCTCCTTGACGATCTTGATCTTGGTGTTGGTGTCAGTGATCTTGACACCGGCGAGGGGGGTCGCCTCGTCGTAGTACGTGCTGGTCCGGTCGTTGAACGTGGACACACCCTCCGACGACGGGATCTTCGTCAGCACGTCCGCCTTGTGCAGCTTCAGACCGTCCGTGCGGTAGAGGCTGAACGGCGAGTCGTAGGACTGGATCCGGCTGCGCATCACCGTGCCGTCGGCCCACTTCAGCGCCGCCGGGTGCGAGTCGACCGGGAGCACCAGCCCCGTGCCCGGGTGGACGCTGGTGTTGTTGTCCGCCTGCGAGGTGTCCCACTTCCAGATCAACAGACCGTTCTGGTACGGGAAGTGCTCCACCCAGGCCGGACGCGTGGTCGAGAAGCCGAAGTTGTACGGGCCGACCTTCAGGGTCCTGTCGTACGACACGTACTGACGGTTCTCGGCGATGTAGTACTGGGCGTAGTCGTCCGTGATCGCCGCACCCACGCGGGAGAAGCCCTTGGCGGTCCAGGCCGCGTCCGCGCTCTCCGCGTCGTCCGAGAAGAGGACGGAACCGTCGGCGGTCACCGCGAGCGAGTCGGCCGTGAAGCCCTTCGGGGCCACGCCGCCGTCCGTCTGGTAGCGGAAGCGGAGGTCGAACTTCTGGCCGGCGTAGGCGTCCAGGGAGTACGACAGCTTCTTGTACGCGGCGGAGGAACCGGTCAGCGCGGGCTTGCCGCTGGCGTCGCGCGGGATCGCCGCGCCGTCCACCGTGCCGTCGATCGACGTCCAGTTGGCGCCGCCGTCGGTCGACACCTCGGTGTAGAGGTAGTCGTACTCGGCCTCGATGTCGTACCAGCCGTCGAGGGTCAGCGCGGCCGAGGATTTGCCCGTGAGGTCCACGGAACGGGTCAGCGTGTTGGAGAGGTTGTCACCGCTGCCGCTCCACCACTGGGTCGAGCCCTGCGCCGGCGGGACGATCTCGGTGGTGACCGTCTTGTTCGGCAGCTCGACCACGAGGGCCTGCTTGTCCTTGGTGTTGTACTCCGCGACCCCCAGCTTGTGCCTCGACTTCGTCGCGGCCTTCGCCGTGTCGTAGTCGAGCCAGCCGAGCTGCAGCTTGTCCCAGGCGGTCATGTCGCCGGGCAGGTCGCCGATGGCTTCCTTGCCGGTGCCGAGCCAGGAACCGGAGGACATCAGCGTCCAGAAACCGGTGGAGTTGTCGCCGCCCTGGGTGTCGTAGTGGTCCGGCAGACCGAGGTCGTGGCCGTACTCGTGGGCGAAGACACCGAGTCCGCCGTTCTCCGGCTGGATGGTGTAGTCGCCGACCCAGATGCCGGTGTCACCGATCTTGGCGCCACCGAGCCTGTTGCCGTCGGGGCCCGTCGCGCCCGCGTCCGAGCCGAACGCGTACCAGCGGTGCGCCCAGATGGCGTCCTCGCCCTGTACGCCGCCGCCCGCGGACTCGTCCTCACCGGCGTGCACGATCTGGAAGTGGTCGATGTAGCCGTCGGACTCGTTGAAGTCGCCGTCACCGTCGAAGTCGTAGCGGTCCCACTGGTCGAACTCGGCCACGTCCGCCTTGATCTCGGCGTCGGTGCGCCCCGCTGCCTTCTGCTGGGCGACCCAGGACGTGACACCGTCGCTGACCACGTTCCACACGCTGGAGCAGGTGGACTGGCCGCAGGCGTTGTTGCCGTAGCGGGCCTCGTTGTAGGGGACCTTGACCCAGTCGGAGACCTCGCCCTCGATCGAGTAGCGGCCCGAGGACTGCTTCTCGTAGTACTTCTTCATCGACTCGGTCTTGCCGGTGCCGAAGTAGAGGTCCTGGAAGTGCTTCTGGTCGTAGTCCGCCTGCCAGGCCGTGGAGTTGTCCTGGGCCCGGTCCGGCTCGGCTATCTCGTTGTGCGCCGGGCCGACGGTGCCGCCGTAGCGGCTGTCGATCTGGTCGCCGAACTCGACGAGGATCGTGAAGATCTTGTCGGTCTTCTCGCGGCCGAGCTCGACGTACTTGCTCTTGCCCTTCTTGCTCTTCAGCTGCACGACCTGCGAGCCGTCACGGTTCTTGACCGTGGCGTCGCCGGATATGACCTGCTGCAGGGCCTCCTCGCGCTGGGCCTCCTGAGTCTTGCTCAGGGGGCCGTCGAGGTCGTGTTCGGCGTGCTCGTGGTCCGCCGGGTCGTGCCGGTCCACAGCCGCCGCCTGCGTGCCCTCGGCAGCCTGAGCCACCGTGAGGGCCGACATGGTCGCCGCCGCCGTGGCGACCGCGACGCCTATGGCCGCCGCTCTGAACGTCCAGGATCTACTGGTCACTTGAGGTCCTCCCCCGCGTCCGTTCGCGCGGAAGGGGATCGCCCCGGTCGTGGAGGAGTCCGCGCGCGGTATACGCGTGTAGTCAAGTGACGCCATTCGACCGGAGTTTCGAGATAAAAGACAGATCTTGACTTGGACAGGTCAAGTGCATTATCGACGTCCACGGGAAGCGCTTGTTCGTTATGCGGGCGTTACGTGTATCGCTCGCGCGCCTCTCGAACCGGCGCGCATATGCGTCCACTTGCCGGACGACATGAATCCGTGCGCCCCCTGTGCACCCGGCACCGTGTGTCAGGTCACGCTTACCCGTCGTTCCGCTCGGGCACCCTGGCGAATAGAGTCGATTGGCGGAGCGCCGGAAGTCGGTGAAAGCCAAGCCGACGGCCTGCTTCACCATTGATTCGTATCCGCAACCTCCCCTTCATCGTGAGAGGCACGGGGAGACCCCACCCGAGGACACGATTGCCATGCCTCGTCCGACGACCGCACAGCTCGCCTACGGTTCCTGCACCGTGATCTTGTCGACCCTCGCCATGCTGCTGCTGTCACAGACGAGTTCCGGCGTGGGCATCGCGGTGATCGCCCTTTCCGCCCTGGCCCTGGGCCTGCTCGTCGCACTGACCGTGCCGCTGCCCAAGCCCGCGCCCGGCGCCGCCGCGCGCCGCCCCCGCTCATCCGTCGCCGCCCTGGCCCCGGCCCCGTCGGCCGTGGAATCCGAGGCGGTACGGGAACCGGTGCACGAGCCGACGGGTTCCTGAACCGGCACTCGGTGACAGCTTGCTGAAACGCTTCGGCGGGCCCGTGGACCACGGACCCGCCGTCGTGATGCGGCCTCGGCTCAACCGGTGCTGACCACCACCGTCTTGGCCGCCTTGTCGTGCAGACCCTGTTTGTAGGGCTTGTCGAAGAAGCTCCAGCCGCCCGCGATCGCCGTCCAGATGCAGGCGCAGCAGAAGGCGAAGGGGATCCACAGCACGGCCGCGCGGATCAGCGCGGTCTGCACGGAGGGCGTGGAGCCGTCGTTGAGGTTCGCCACCCGCAGCTTCATCAGCTTCTTGCCGAGGGTCTGGCCGTTCCTGACGGTGAAGAACGTGTCGTACGCGATGTAGAGGATCGCGGCGAGCGCCTCCTGGGCCAGGGACTTGCCGAACTCGAAGTCGTCCGAGTCCACCGAGTACTGGCTGATCCTGAACGCCCACGCCAGCAGCCCCACCACGATCGCCACCAGGATCATGTCGATGATCCGCGCCAGCACCCGCTTCCCGCTGTCGGCGAGCGGCGGCATGCCCGAGAGCGGGTCGTTGGGGTACTGCCCACCGCCGTAGGGGTCGCCACCGTAGGGACCACCGCCATAGGGCGGCGGCCGGCTTCCCGGCGGCGGTTGCTGGGGCGGCGGGTCGTACGGGGAGCCGCCGCCCTGGTGCGGCGGGGGCGGCTGTTTCCTGAACTGGTCGTCGTCGTCCGGGGGCGGACCGGAGCCGTAGGGCGGCGGTTCGGTGCTCATGGCCCGAGTCGACCGCGAACCCCCCGGCTCCGCATCCGGCACGGGGCCGTACGGGGTACGCGGTTTCCCGTACGCCTCCCGTCCGGCCCGCGCGCTTCCTGCGCTACCTGCCCGCGACGAACGTGTGCGCCGCCTTGTCGTGCCAGCACTGACGCCACGGCTTGTCCCACACGCACCACAGGACGCCGATCACGCCGATGCCGACCAGCCCGGAGACGGTGTGGACGAGCCAGCGGCGCAGGGAGCGCCCGAACGACGGGGGCTCGATGCCCTCGATGTCGCGGACGTCGATGCCGAGCAGCTTCTTGCCGAGGGTGCGGCCCCACTTGGCGGTGGGCAGCACCTCGTAGAGGGCGCTGACCAGGAACAGGACGCCGAGGATGATGCCCAGGTAGACGGAGGTCGTGCCGTCGACCAGCCAGACGGTGACCTTCTCGCCGGAGAGCTTGGCCGCGTCGATCTTCTCGTCGATGTGGTCCATCGCCTTCGTGCCGAACGGCACGGCGGCCCCGGCCGTGACGGCGCCGACGACCAGGCTGTCCACGAGCCGGGCGGCCAGCCGTCTGCCGAGCCCCGCGGGCCTGACCTCCGCCTGCCGGCGCGCGGCCGCCTGGAAGGGGTCCTCCACCACCGGCTTCCACGGCGCGACCTGCTGCTCCCCCTCGCCCCCGGCCAGCCGGTGCACCTGCTGGGCCCAGGAGGGCTGCCCACCGCCGATGCCGACGGCCATGGGGGGCTCGGCCGACTGCCGGGCGGCGGCCTGCTGGGGTACGCCCGGCGCCGGCTGGGCGATCTGCGGGGCGGGCGCGGCCGGTGGGGTCTGCGGGGCCTGCTGGGGGAAGGCGCCACCGAACTGGGACTGCTGCGGCTCCGGTTGCCTGGGTGCCGGGGGGACCGGGGGGACCGGGGTGACCGGGGCGGACACCGCCGGAGCCGGAGCCGCCGGGGCGATGCCGCCCGACTGCGGACCCTGCTGCGGAGCTGCCGACGAACCCTGTGGAGGCTGCGGGCCCTGCTGGGGGCCGGACGGTGCCGTCGAGGACGAGGAGGACTGCGGGGCGAGGCCCAGGGCCTGCTGGGCCGCGACCTGAGCGGGGGTCAGGGATGCGCCGAAGGCGGCGGGGGACGGGGGCACGCCCCCGTCCTGCTGCCCCGCGCGCGAGGAGGACGGACGGAACGTCATGGTGCCGTCCGACTGCACGGGTTCCGCGCCCTCGGCGGCCTGAGGGCGCCCCGACGTGTTGGGACGGCGGAACACCACCGTGCCCTGCGGGGCCCCGGCGTCCTCGCCGGCCTCCGGCGGCGGGATCGTCGCCGTACCGTCCGTGCTTGCCGTACGCCCGGGGTCACCGCTGCCACCCGGGCCGTCGACCGCGTCCGCCGCGAGGGAGACCCTGGGGTCGCGCGGGTCCGCGCCGGGGGTCGAACCCCAGGACACCCGGCGGTCCTTGTCGCCGCCGAAACCGGTCTGGCGGGAGCGGTCGGCGCCCCACGCGGAGGCGGGCTCGGGCCGGGAGCCGTGCAGGGTGTTGTCGGCGGCCGGGCGGGCCTGTTCGCCGTCGGGCGCGGGGTCCTCGTCGAAGAAGTGCGGGCCCGTCTCCTCCACGGCGCCGGACGGGCCGGAGCCGGGCGGCGGGGCGAGCGGCTCGCCGTCGGAGGGCGCCGGACGGCTCGTACCCGGCACCCAGGCCGCGCCGTTCCAGTACCGGACATATCCAGGAATGGACGGGTCCGGGTAATACCCTTCGCGGGGTCTGTCGTCGCCGGGGGCCGGGGTTGGGGCGCTCATGTCCGTCGTCCCGTATCTGCTCGTGGGTTTGGTAGGGGGCATCCACATCTACCAGACGCCGGCAAGTCCCATGACCGCTGCCGCCGGACCCGCCCCATTCGCGCACGGATCTGCTACGGGAGGAGAGGGCCACCGGGTGCCGGAAGCCGGTCGGTGAACTCGTCGGAAAAAGTTTCGCGAACCCGCGTAATGCTTCGGGGCCCGCGCCGCTCTCACTCGTACGGGCCCGCCCACAGGGCCCCTCTACGAGAGAGGAACGATCACCATGCGGCACACCGTCGTGGAACGCGAGCTGGAGATCAGACTCGTCCTGTCGCCCGAGCGCAGCATCCCCGTGCCGGCCAAGCTCGGCTACCGCAGCGACGACCCGTACGCCGTCCACATCACCTTCCACATCAACTCCGAACGCCCGGTCCACTGGACGTTCGCGCGGGAGCTGCTCGTCGAGGGCGTGTTCCGGCCGTGCGGGCACGGGGACGTGCGGGTGTGGCCGACGAAGGTGTCGGGCCGGGGCGTCGTGCTGATGGCGCTCAGCTCACCGGACGGGGACGCGCTGCTCGAAGCGCCGGCCGCCGCCGTGTCGGCCTGGCTGGAGCGGACCCTGCGGGTGGTGCCGCCGGGCTCGGAGTCCGAGATGCTGCGCATCGACGACGGCCTGGCCGAACTCCTCGCCCAGTGAGGCGCGTGCCTAAGAACCGAGAGGGTCAGAACAGCTTGCCCGGGTTGAGGATGCCCAGCGGGTCGAAGGCGGACTTCACCGCCCGCTGCATCTCCATCCCCACCGGGCCGAGCTCCCGCGCCAGCCACTCCTTCTTGAGGATGCCCACGCCGTGCTCGCCGGTGATCGTGCCGCCGAGTTCCAGGCCGAGCGCCATGATCTCGTCGAAGGACTCGCGGGCGCGCCGGGACTCGTCGGGGTCTGCCGCGTCGAAGCAGACGGTGGGATGCGTGTTGCCGTCGCCGGCGTGTGCGCAGACCCCGATGGTCAGGCCGTACTTCTCGGCGACGCGCTCCACGCCCTCGATCAGCTCGCCGAGCTTCGAGCGCGGCACGCACACGTCGTCGATCATGGTCGTGCCCTTCACCGCCTCCAGCGCGGTGAGCGACATCCGCCGTGCCTGGAGCAGCAGTTCGGACTCCGCCGCGTCGTCGGCCGGTACGACCTGGGTGGCGCCCGCGGCCTCGCACAGCTCCCCGACCGCGGCGAGGTCGGCGGCCGGGTCCGGGGTGTCGAAGGCGGCGAGGAGCAGCGCCTCCGTGGTCTCCGGCAGGCCCATGTGGGCGAGGTCGTTGACGGCCTTCACCGTCGTACGGTCCATGAGTTCGAGCAGTGACGGGACGTGCCCGCCGGCCATGATCCGGCACACCGCGTCGCACGCGGCGGCGGCCGACGCGAACTCCGCCGCCAGCACCAGCTGCCGGGGCGGCTGCGGCTTGAGGGCGAGGGTCGCGCGGACGACGATGCCGAGCGAGCCCTCGGAGCCGACGAAGAGCCGGGTGAGGTCGTAGCCGGCGACGCCCTTCGCGGTGCGCCTGCCGGTGGACATGAGCCGGCCGTCGGCGAGGACGACGTCCAAGCCGAGGACGTACTCGGCGGTCACCCCGTACTTCACACAGCACAGGCCGCCGGAGGCCGTGCCGATGTTGCCGCCGATCGTGCACATCTCCCAGCTGGAGGGGTCCGGCGGGTAGGAGAGGCCGTGCTCGTTGACCGCGCGGGAGAGGGTCGCGTTGATGACGCCGGGTTCGACGACGGCGAGGCGGTCGACGGGGTTGATCTCGAGGATCCGGTCCATTTTCGTCAGGGACAGCACGACAGAGCCCTCGGAGGCGTTGGCGCCGCCGGACAGGCCCGTGCGGGCGCCCTGCGGGACCACCGGGACACGTAGTTCCGTGGCGACGCGCATGACGTGCTGCACCTGTTCGACGGTCCGGGGCAGTACGACGACCGCCGGGACACCCGCCTCGCAGAAGCTCGCCATGTCGTGTCCGTACGAGGCCGTGACGTCCGGATCGACGAGGACCGCCTCCGGCGGCAGGCCGCTCAGCAGAAGGTCGACGAGGTTGCCGGTCGTCTCGTCACTCGGGGCTTGGATACGGCTCATGATCAAAGGTTCGCACTCACCGCCATCGGTGTGAACCCGTCGGCGCGAGCGTTCGGGGGTACGGGATGTGGTCGTCGTATTGACGCACAGTGAGCGGCATGTCTGTGGAGAACGAGGAGCGGGCGTCGCGGCGGTGGTGGCGGGGGCCGGGGCGGGGAGTGGTCGGGGCTGTCGTCGGGTGTTTCGTGCTCGGGGGTGTGCTGATGGTGGTGCCGCCGGACGGGGGTGACGGTGGCGGCGGGCGGGCGGCACGGGTGGTGGGCGCGGCCGGGCCCGGGGTGCGGCGGGCGGAGGCTCTGACGGCGGCCGGGGTGCCCGCCGCGCTGCCCGATGTGGTCGCGACCGTCCGGGAACGTGAGGCCCGGGTGCGGGCCCGTCCGCGTGACCACGCCTCGTGGGCGGTGCTCGGCGTGGCGTACACCGAACGGGCCCGGCGGACCGGCGTCGTCGCCGACTACCCGCAGGCCGAACGCGCCCTGCGCACCTCGTTGCACCTCCGGCCGAGCGGCAACGCGGACGCCTTCGAAGGCCTGACCGCCCTCGCCAACGCCCGCCGCGACTTCCGGACGGCGAAACGCTGGGGCGAGGAGGCCGTACGGGTGTCGCCGGGGCGCTGGACCTCGTACGCCCTGCTCATCGACGCGTACGACGGGCTCGGCCGGTACAGGGCGGCCCGCGCGACCCTGGACAGGATGCTCGCCGTGAACTCCGGGCCTGCGGCCCGGGCGCGGGCCGCGCAGGTCTACTGGGACCAGGGGGCGCGCGAGGACGCGGCCGCGGCGATCTCGGACGCGGCGGCTTCGGAGACGACGGCCGCGGGGCCGTCGGCCGAGGGTGCCGCGTGGTGGGCGCGGGCCGGGGAGCTGGCCTGGGAGCGGGGGGAGGCGGAGCAGTCGTTGCGGTACTGCGCGGCTGCCGGGGGCGAGTCGGAGGCCGATGCGTGCCGGGGGCGTGCGCTGGCCGCGCTGGGGCGGACGGCGGAGGGGGTGCGCGCGTACCGGGTGGCGCTGTCGCGGCGGCCGTCGGCCCAGGTCGCGCTGCGGTTGGGCGAGCTGTACGAGTCGCTGGGGCGGGCGGAGGCGGCGCGGGAGCAGTACGGGGTGGTGCGCACGCTGGTGGCGCGGTCCGCCGCGGCCGGGGTGAACGAGTCCCTCGTCCTCGGGGCGCTGGAGGCGGACCACGGTGATCCGGAGGAGGCGGTGCGGGTGCTCCGTGCGGAGTGGGAGCGGCAGCCGAGTCTGCGGGTGGCGGATGCGTTGGGGTGGGCGTTGCATCGGGCGGGGGAGGACGGGGAGGCGCTGGGGTTCGCGCGGCGGGCGACCGACAGGGCGCGGGGTGGGGAGGTGCGGAGTGCGGCTTACGCCTATCACCGGGGAGCGATCGAGCGGGCCTTGGGGTTGGCGGCCCCGGCGCGGCGGCATTTTGCCGAGGCTCGGCGGCTCAATCCGTATTTCTCGGTGGGTGGTGGGCGTTCCGCGTGAGGGGGCGGGGGGTCGGGTGCGTTGGCGGG
>NZ_JBHVDX010000312.1:0-9272 GCF_042802555.1 Streptomyces sp. NPDC057474
CCGCGGCCCGCCACCGGCCCACCGGGGGGCCCCGGCCCCCCCCGGGCGCGGGGCCCCGCCACAGCCGTACGACCAAGCGGAGCGTCAGCGCACGAACACCCCCGCCTGCCCCGCCAGGTCCAGGAAGTACTGCGGCGCGATGCCGAGCACCAGTGTGACGGCGACCCCGACGCCGATCGCGGTCATGGTCAGCGGCGACGGCACGGCGACGGTCGGCCCCTCGGGGCGCGGCTCGCTGAAGAACATGAGCACGATGACGCGGATGTAGAAGAACGCGGCGATGGCCGAGGAGATCACACCGACCACGACGATCGCGCCCGCGCCGCCCTCCGCCGCCGCCTTGAACACGGCGAACTTCCCGGCGAACCCGGAGGTCAGCGGAATGCCCGCGAAGGCCAGCAGGAAGACCGCGAACACGGCCGCCACCAGGGGCGATCTGCGTCCGAGACCGGCCCACTTGGACAGGTGTGTGGCCTCGCCGCCCGCGTCCCGCACCAACGTCACCACGGCGAACGCGCCGATCGTCACGAACGAGTAGGCGCCCAGGTAGAACAGCACGGACGAGACGCCGTCGGGCGAGGCAGCGATGACACCGGCGAGGATGAACCCGGCGTGGGCGATCGACGAGTAGGCGAGCAGTCGCTTGATGTCGGTCTGGGTGATGGCGACGATCGCGCCGCCCAGCATGGTGACGATGGCGACGGCCCACATGACCGGCCGCCAGTCCCAGCGCAGGCCGGGCAGGACGACGTACAGGAGCCTGAGCAGCGCGCCGAAGGCGGCCACCTTGGTCGCCGCCGCCATGAAGCCCGTGACCGGCGTGGGCGCGCCCTGGTACACGTCCGGCGTCCACATGTGGAACGGCACCGCGCCGACCTTGAAGAGCAGGCCCATGACGACCATGGCGGCGCCGATGAGCAGCAGCGCGTCGTTGCCCATGGTGCCGGCGAGGGCGGGGTTGATCTCTCCGACGGTGCCGTCGACGACCTGGGCGATCGTCGCGTACTTCACCGACCCCGAATAGCCGTACAGCAGTGCGATGCCGAAGAGGGTGAAGGCGGAGGCGAAGGCGCCGAGCAGGAAGTACTTGACCGCGGCCTCCTGCGACATGAGCCGCTTGCGGCGGGCCACGGCGCACAGCAGGTAGAGCGGGAGCGAGAAGACCTCCAGGGCGATGAACAGGGTCAGCAGGTCGTTGGCCGCCGGGAAGATCAGCATGCCGCCGATCGCGAAGAGCAGCAGCGGGAACACCTCGGTGGTGGTGAACCCGGCCTTCACGGCGGCCTTCTCGCTGTCGCTGCCGGGCACGGACGCGGCCTGCGCGGCGAAGGAGTCGACCTTGTTGCCGTGCGTCTCGGGGTCGAGCCGCCGTTCGGCGAAGGTGAAGACGCCGAGGATGCCGGCCAGGAGGATCGTGCCCTGCAGGAACAGGGCCGGTCCGTCCACGGCGATGGCGCCCATCGCCGCGATGCCGGCCTTCGTGGTGCCGTATCCGCCCGCCGCGAGCGCGACGACCGCGGCGAAGGATGCCGCGAGAGCGACCACGGAGACGAACACCTGGGCGTAGTAACGGGTCTTGCGTGGCACGAAGGCCTCGATCAGCACCCCGATGATCGCCGCCCCGATGACGATCAGAGTGGGCGACAATTGCCCGTATTCGATCTTCGGCGCGTCGATCTTCGTGATCGGGTCGGCCGCGGTTGTCCACAGGCTGTGGACGGCTGATGCGCTCACTTGGCCGCCTCCACCTCGGGCTGGGGGTCCTGCTTCTGGACGTCGGACATGGTGTGCTCGACCGCCGGGTTGACGATGTCGGTGAGCGGCTTCGGGTAGACGCCCAGGAAGATCAACAAAACGATCAGCGGGGCGACCACCACGAGTTCCCGCGCCCTCAGATCGGGCATCCCCTCGACCTCGGCCTTCACCGGGCCGGTCATCGTCCGCTGGTAGAGGACGAGGACGTAGAGCGCGGCGAGGACGATGCCGACGGTGGCGATGATCCCGACCACCGGGTAGCGCGCGAACGTGCCGACCAGGACCAGGAACTCGCTGACGAACGGGGCGAGCCCGGGCAGCGACAGCGTCGCGAGGCCGCCGATCAGGAACGTGCCTGCGAGGACCGGCGCGACCTTCTGCACGCCGCCGTAGTCGGCGATGAGCCGGGACCCGCGCCGGGAGATCAGGAAGCCGGCCACCAGCATCAGGGCGGCGGTCGAGATGCCGTGGTTGACCATGTAGAGCGTCGCGCCCGACTGGCCCTGGCTGGTCATCGCGAAGATGCCCAGGATGATGAACCCGAAGTGCGAGATCGACGCGTACGCCACCAGCCGCTTGATGTCCCGCTGGCCGACCGCCAGCAGCGCCCCGTAGATGATGCTGATCAGCGCCAGGACGAGGATCGCGGGCGTCGCCCACGTGCTGGCCTCCGGGAACAGCCCGAGGCAGAAGCGGAGCATCGCGAAGGTGCCGACCTTGTCGACGACCGCCGTGATCAGGACGGCGACCGGGGCGGTGGACTCCTGCATGGCGTTGGGCAGCCAGGTGTGCAGTGGCCACAGCGGGGCCTTCACCGCGAAGGCGAAGAAGAAGCCGAGGAACAGCCAGCGCTCGGTGCTGGTCGCCATCTCCAGCGTGCCGTTGGCGCGGGCCTCGGCGATCGCCGGGAGCGAGAAGTTCCCGGCCACGACGTACAGGCCGATCACCGCGGCCAGCATGATCAGGCCGCCGACCAGGTTGTAGAGGAGGAACTTCACGGCGGCGTACGAGCGTTGCGTCGCCGCCGTTTCCTCGCCGTGCTCGTGGGCACGGTCCCCGAAGCCGCCGATGAGGAAGTACATCGGGATGAGCATGGCTTCGAAGAAGATGTAGAAGAGGAAGACGTCGGTGGCCTCGAAGGAGATGATCACCATCGCCTCGACGGCCAGGATCAGGGCGAAGAAGCCCTGCGTGGGCCGCCACCTCCCCGCAGCGAAGCTGCCAAGAGATGCAGCTCCGGTCTCCAGCGGGTCGGCGTCGTGCCAGCCCGCGAGGATGATGAACGGGATCAGCAGGGCGGTGAGCGCGATGAGCGCCACCGCGATGCCGTCCACGCCCAGCTCGTACCGCACCCCGAAGTCGGCGATCCAGGCGTGGGACTCGGTGAGTTGGTAGCGGTCGCCGTCCGGGTCGAAGCGGAACAGGACGATCGCGGCGAGCACGAGCGTGGCCAGCGAGACGATCAGCGCCAGCCATTTCGCGGCGGTGCGCCGCGCGGCCGGTACGGCGGCCGTGGCGATCGCCCCGAGGGCCGGGAGCGCCGCCGCCGCTGTCAGCAGGGGAAAGGACATCGGTATCAGACCGCCCTCATCAGCAGGGTCGCGGCGATGAGGATCGCAGCGCCGCCGAACATCGAGACCGCGTACGACCGGGCATAGCCGTTCTGGATCCGGCGCAGCCGCCCGGAGAGACCGCCCATCGAGGCCGCAGTGCCGTTGACGACGCCGTCGACCAGGGTGTGGTCGACGTAGACGAGGGAGCGCGTGAGGTGCTCTCCGCCGCGTACGAGGACGACGTGGTTGAAGTCGTCCTGGAGGAGGTCGCGCCGGGCGGCCCGGGTGAGCAGCGATCCGCGCGGGGCGACGACGGGGACGGGCCGGCGCCCGTACTGGAGCCAGGCGAGGCCGACGCCGATGACCATCACGGCGACCGTGGAGATGGTGACCGTCAGCGCGCTGATCGGCGGGTGGCCGTGCGTGTGCTTGGTGACGGGCTCCAGCCAGTGGACGAACCGGTCGCCGATGCTGAAGTACGCGCCGCCGAAGACCGATCCGACGGCCAGCACGATCATGGGGATCGTCATGACCTTGGGCGACTCGTGCGGGTGCGGTTCGTCGCCGTTCTCGTCGGGCTGCCAGCGCTTCTCGCCGAAGAACGTCATCAGCATCACGCGCGTCATGTAGAACGCGGTGATGGCGGCGCCCAGCAGGGCCACACTGCCGAGGATCCAGCCCTCGGTGCCGCCCTTGGCGAAGGCCGCCTCGATGATCATGTCCTTGGAGAAGAAGCCGGACAGACCGGGGAAGCCGATGATGGCGAGGTAGCCGAGGCCGAAGGTGACGAAGGTGACCGGCATGTACGTGCGGAGGCCGCCGTACTTGCGCATGTCGACCTCGTCGTTCATGCCGTGCATGACCGAGCCGGCGCCGAGGAAGAGCCCGGCCTTGAAGAAGCCGTGCGTCACCAGGTGCATGATCGCGAAGACGTAGCCGATGGGGCCGAGGCCCGCGGCCAGCACCATGTAACCGATCTGCGACATCGTCGAGCCCGCGAGGGCCTTCTTGATGTCGTCCTTCGCACAACCGACGATCGCACCGAAGAGGAGCGTGACCGCGCCGACGATGGTGGTGACGAGCTGTGCGTCCGGCGAGGCGTTGAAGATGTCCGCGGAGCGGACGATCAGGTAGACGCCGGCGGTCACCATGGTCGCGGCGTGGATGAGGGCCGAGACCGGGGTCGGGCCCTCCATCGCGTCCCCGAGCCAGGACTGCAGCGGCACCTGGGCGGACTTGCCGCAGGCGGCGAGCAAAAGCATCAGGGCGATGGCGGTGAGCCTGCCCTCGCTCGTCTCGCCGGTGGCCTCCAGGACCGGCCCGAAGGCGAAGGTCCCGAAGGTGGTGAACATCAGCATGATGGCGATGGACAGGCCCACGTCGCCGACGCGGTTGACCAGGAAGGCCTTCTTCGCGGCGGTGGCGGCGCTGGGCTTGTGCTGCCAGAAGCCGATCAGCAGGTACGAGGCGAGGCCGACGCCCTCCCAGCCGACGTACAGCAGCAGGTAGTTGTCGGCGAGGACGAGCAGCAGCATCGCCGCGAGGAACAGGTTCAGATAGCCGAAGAAGCGGCGTCGGCGCTCGTCGTGCTCCATGTACCCGATGGAGTACACGTGGATGAGCGAGCCGACTCCGGTGATCAGCAGGACGAACGTCATCGACAACTGGTCGAGCTGGAAGGCGACGTCCGCCTGGAAGCCCTCGACGGGGATCCAGCTGAACAGATGCTGGCCCATCTCGCGGTGTTCGGCGTCCTTGCCGAGCATGTCGGCGAAGAGGACGACGCCGATGACGAAGGAGGCGGCGGCGAGGACGGTGCCGATGAGATGGCCGACGGCGTCGAGGCGCCGGCCGCCGCACAGCAGGACGGCCGCTCCGAGCAGGGGCGCCGCGACCAGCAGCGCAATCAGGTTCTCCACGATTCTTCCGACCCCTTACAGCTTCATCAGGCTGGCGTCGTCGACCGAGGCCGAGTGGCGGGACCGGAACAGCGACACGATGATCGCGAGTCCGACCACGACCTCCGCGGCGGCGACGACCATCGTGAAGAAGGCGATGATCTGGCCGTCGAGATTGCCGTGCATCCGGGAGAAGGTGACCAGGGCGAGGTTGCAGGCGTTGAGCATCAGCTCGACGCACATGAACACCACGATCGCGTTCCGCCTGATCAGGACGCCGGTGGCGCCGATCGTGAACAGCAGGGCGGCGAGATACAGGTAGTTGACGGGATTCACTTCGATGCCTCCCCGCGCTTGCCGCCGTTCCCGCTGTTGGTGCGCTCCAGGCGGTCCTCGGCGCGCTGCTCCAGGGCCTTGAGGTCGTTGAGCGCCTGCGTCGACACGTCGCGGACCTGGCCCCGGTCCCGCAGCGTCTTGCTGACGGTCAGCTCGGACGGCGTGCCGTCGGGCAGCAGGCCCGGGATGTCGACCGCGTTGTGCCGGGCGTAGACGCCGGGGGCCGGCAGCGGCGGGAGGTGCTTGCCCTCGCGTACGCGCTCTTCGGCCAGCTCGCGCTGGGTCTTGGCGCGCTCGGTGCGCTCGCGGTGGGTGAGGACCATGGCGCCGACGGCGGCCGTGATGAGGAGGGCGCCGGTGAGTTCGAAGGCGAACACGTAGTCGGTGAAGATCAGGGCCGCGAGGCCCTCCACGTTGCCGCCCGCGTTCGCCTGGCCGAGGCCGTTGAACTCCGTCAGCGAGGCGTTGCCGATGCCCGCGATCAGCAGGATGCCGAAGCCGAGGCCGCAGAGGAGGGCCAGCCAGCGCTGGCCCTTGATGCTCTCCTTCAGGGAGTCCGCCGCGGTGACGCCGACGAGCATCACCACGAACAGGAACAGCATCATGATCGCGCCGGTGTAGACGACGATCTGCACGACGCCCAGGAAGTAGGCGCCGTTGGCCAGGTAGAACACGGCCAGGACGACCATGGTGCCGGCGAGGCAGAGCGCGCTGTGCACAGCCCTCTTCATGAAGACGGTGCACAGGGCGCCGATCACGGCGATCGTGCCGAGCACCCAGAACTGGAAGGCCTCACCGGTGGAGGTGCCGGCGGAAAGAGTGGCTGCGGCGGCTAGTTGCGCGCTCATGCGTCCACCTCCTCGTCCTCGGGCTTCTCGCCCTTGGAGGCGGCGACCTGACGTACCGTGCCGGGCGCGGCCTCGGTCACGAGCCCCCGGTAGTAGTCCTGCTCGTCGGTACCGGGGAAGATCGAGTGGGGCGAGTCGACCATGCCCTCCTCCAGCCCGGCGAGCAGCTGCTCCTTGGTGTAGATGAGGTTGGCGCGGCTGGAGTCGGCCAGCTCGAACTCGTTGGTCATCGTGAGCGCGCGTGTGGGGCACGCCTCGATGCACAGGCCGCACAGGATGCAGCGGGCGTAGTTGATCTGGTAGACGCTGCCGTACCGCTCGCCCGGCGAGTAGCGCTCCTCGTCCGTGTTGTCGGCGCCCTCCACGTAGATGGCGTCGGCAGGACACGCCCAGGCGCACAGCTCACAGCCGACGCACTTCTCCAGGCCGTCCGGATGGCGGTTGAGCTGGTGCCGGCCGTGGAACCGCGGGGCCGTGGTCTTCTGCTGCTCCGGATACTGCTCGGTCAGCCGCTTCTTGAACATGGCCTTGAAGGTCACGCCGAAGCCGGCGACGGGGTTCTGGAAACCCGGTTTGGTCTCTTTGGTCTCTTTCGGCTCCTCAGCCATCGGACGCCTCCCTTCCATTCGAAGATCCGTCACTGTCAGTATCGGACCCACCACTGACAATCAGCTCCCGCTCCCGGCGCGGACGCCTGCGCGGCACCGGCGGGAGGGTCTGTCCGGGCAGGGGCGGTACGGGGAATCCGCCGGCCATTGGGTCGAAGGCGGCCGGTTCGGCGGGCTGGTCCTGTGCCTCGCGCCGGTCGCGGAACATGTCCGCGACGACCGAGAGCAGGAACAGCACGATGACGGCACCGGCGACGTACAGGGCGATCTCAGCGAAGTCGTAGTTCTCGTTCCTGAGGGTCCGTACGGTCGCTACGAGCATCAGCCAGACCACGGAGACCGGGAGGAGGACCTTCCAGCCGAGCTTCATCAGCTGGTCGTAGCGGACGCGCGGGAGTGTGCCGCGCAGCCAGATGAAGAAGAACAGCAGCAGCTGCACCTTCACCACGAACCAGAGCATCGGCCACCAGCCGTGGTTGGCGCCCTCCCAGAAGGTGCTGATGGGCCAGGGGGCCCGCCAGCCGCCGAGGAAGAGCGTCACCGAAACGGCGGAGACGGTCACCATGTTGACGTACTCGGCGAGCATGAACATCGCGAACTTGATCGACGAGTACTCGGTGTTGAAGCCGCCGACCAGGTCGCCCTCGGACTCCGGCATGTCGAACGGGGCGCGGTTGGTCTCGCCGACCATGGTCACGATGTAGATCACGAACGAGACCGGCAGCAGCACGATGTACCAGCGGTCCTGCTGCGCCTCCACGATCGCCGACGTCGACATCGACCCCGAGTAGAGGAAGACCGAGGCGAACGCGGCGCCCATGGCGATCTCGTACGAGATCATCTGCGCTGCGGAGCGGAGGCCGCCGAGGAGCGGATAGGTGGAACCGGAACTCCAACCCGCCAGCACGATGCCGTAGATGCCGACCGAGGCGACCGCGAGGATGTAGAGCATCGCGATCGGCAGGTCGGTGAGCTGCATCGTGGTGCGCTGGCCGAAGATCGAGATCTCGTTGCCGGCCGGGCCGAAGGGGATCACCGCGATCGCCATGAAGGCCGGGATGGCCGCGACGATCGGCGCGAGGACGTAGACGACCTTGTCCGCGCGTTTGACGATGACGTCTTCCTTGAGCATCAGCTTGATGCCGTCGGCGAGCGACTGGAGCATGCCCCAGGGGCCGTGCCGGTTGGGGCCGATGCGCAGCTGCATCCAGGCGACGACCTTGCGTTCCCACACGATGGAGAACAGCACAGTGATCATCAGGAAGGCGAAGCAGAACACCGCCTTGACGACGACCAGCCACCAGGGGTCGCGGCCGAACATCGAGAGGTCTTCAGCGGCGAGGTACAAGCTCATGCCTCCACCTCCTCGGGGGCCTCGGCGGCGAGCGTCGCGGGGCCGATACGGACGAGTGCGCCGGGCAGCGCCCCGGTGTCGGAGGCGACGCCCGAACCGGTGGAGTTCAGCGGCAGCCAGACGACGCGGTCGGGCATCTCGGTGATCTGCAGCGGCAGCTCGACGACCCCGGCGGGGCCGCTGACCGCGAGGACGTCGCCGTTCTTGACGCCGGACTCGGCGGCCGTGGCGGCGGACACGCGCGCGCGTGCGGCGTGCCGCGTCCCGGCGAGCGCCTCGTCGCCGTCCTGGAGGCGACCCTGGTCGAGCAGCAGCCGGTGCCCGGCCAGTACGGCCTCCCCGGCGGCCGGGCGCGGCAGTCCGGCCGCCACCTCCACCGGCTCGTTGGCCCTCGCCCCGTCCCACGCCCCGAGGCGGTCCAGCTCCGCGCGTGTGGTGCGCAGATCCGGCAGCCCCAGGTGGACGTCCATGGCGTCGGCCAGCATCTGGAGCACCCGCCCGTCGGTGGGTGCCACCCGGCGGGTCATCTGGTCGGGCTTCAGCGCGGCCTCGAACATCCGCACACGGCCTTCCCAGTTGACGAAGGTGCCCGCCTTCTCGGCGACGGCGGCGACCGGAAGGACGACATCCGCCCGTTCGGTGACCTCACTGGGCCGCAGCTCCAGCGACACCAGGAAGCCCACCGCGGAGAGTGCCTCACGCGCGCGTGCCGGGTCGGGCAGATCGGCGACCTCGACTCCCGCCACCACCAGGGCCCCGAGCTCTCCGGTGGCGGCGGCCTCGACGATCTGCCCGGTGTCCCGGCCGTACCGCAGCGGGATTTCGGCGAGGCCCCAGGCGGCGGCGACCTCCGCGCGTGCGCGCGGGTCGGTCGCCGGACGGCCGCCCGGCAACACCGACGGCAGCGCGCCCGCCTCGAC